>JANRLT010000022.1 GCA_033762255.1 Pirellulales bacterium
TTGTCGCGAGCCAAAGTTGCTGCAATACGCCGAGATCGCCAAATACGGCACTCAGCTAGCACGGTGCCTGCGTTACTTTCCCCGCGAGCAACTGCTACTTTTAAAATTTGAGGACTTTGCCTCCGATCCGGGCACTGTTTATCGCCAGGTGCTGGGCTTTTTGGATCTTCCCGATGATGGCCGCGTCGATTTTCCCAAACATAATGAAGCCCTCCGCCGCCGCAATCCAACTCTTGCGCGGTTTTTCATCAATCCCCCCGCCTGGCTCCGAGGACCCGCCAGATGGATGGTACGACTGGGTCGCTCTCCCTGGACCCAACCGCTCAAGAATCTTAAAAATTGGATGATCAACCAGCCCGCGCCGCGACAGCCGCTATCGTCGGAATTGCGCGCCCGGCTGCAAGATTATTTTGCCCCGGACCTGGAGCTGTTTGCCGAACTCAGCGGCATTTCCGTCGAGGACTGGCTAGCCCCCCGTACATTCGCGGAGGCTCGATGAAAATCATCCTAATCGCCGATTATGGCTACGAAAAAGGAGGGGCCGAACGTGTCGCCTGGGCCAGCGCCCGCGAACTAGTGGAACGCGGGCACGAGGTGCTGGGCTTTTGCGCGGCGGGACCCGTGGATCCCACGATCATGCCCCCTGGAGAAAGTCCCTCTGGTGGAAGATTCTTGCTGGAATGTTTGGATCAGCCGGATTTGCTAAGCGGGGGCGTCTCCACCGCGCTCGGCCAGGGGTTGTGGAATCGTACCGCCGCCCGACATGCCACAGCGCTCTTTGAGCGGCTGGATCCAGCCGAAACAATCGTGCATGCGCATTCCTGGACCCATGCATTATCCAGTAGCCCCCTGGCAGCGGCATTGAATGCCCGCCTGTCACTCGTGGTAACCCTGCATGATTATTTTTTAGCTTGTCCCAATGGCGGATTTTATAATTTTCCCAGGCAAGAAATTTGTACGCTTGAGCCGTTGGGTTGGAAATGCCTGACGACCAATTGTGACGCCCGGGGTATCTCCCATAAGGCCTTTCGGCTGCTCCGCCAAATGGTGCAGCAGTGGCGGGGTAAAATACCAACAAGGTTGCGTCACTTTGTGTATTTATCCAATCTCAGTTTGGATATTTTGCGCCCGCATCTGCCGGCGGACGCGCAATTCACGCAAATCCCCAATCCCATTTTGGTTCCTCCCGGCCCCTCCAGCCAGCCCGCACAAAATGCCGAGTTGCTCTTTATTGGCCGCTTGGTTCCTGAAAAGGCGCCGCTTTTATTGGCCCAAGCGGCGGCAAACCTCAATTTGCCGGTAACATTTATTGGCACGGGCCCCTTGGCGGATGAGATCGCCCGGATCTATCCGGCGGCCAAGTTAACGGGTCAGTTACCAACCGAGGCGGTGCAGCAACGTTTGCGTATGGCACGGGCGTTGGTCTTTCCCAGTGTCTGGTACGAGACCCAGGGCCTGGTCGTACTGGAAGCCGCCGCGCAAGGAGTCCCCACGGTCGTGTCGGATGCCTGCGCCGCCCGCGAGTTTGTCGCTGACAATGAAACGGGCTGGTGGTTTAAGAGCGGCAATTTAGAGGATTTGCAGGCCAAGTTGCGCGGTCTGGACTCTGGCCATACGGTCGCGGCCGCCGGTCGACTGGCGTACGACCGCTTTTGGGCAAATCCTCCCTCGCTAAAACTGCATGGGGCGCGGCTAGAGAGTTATTACCAGCAAATTTTGCAAGCCAGAAAAGATGAATGGGCTAGCCCCGGGGAAGCAGGGGAGATAATGAATCCGCGCAACACCCCGATCCGCACGCCGGGCGGGGAGGTGCCGGAAGAGGCCCTTTTTACCGGCTAAGCCTGGAAAAAACGACAAAAATCCCTGATTACGGGGTTTTCCGCCGCTTCATGACTTACTTCCGCATTTTACCCTGATTAAACTGATTGTACGGGTTAAACACCTTTTGACTTTTTACGTGATATTATGGCTGCTCCAACGCTCACCCAATCCCTGACACCGTGGGCCTTGCTGGGATCAATCTGGCGGCAAAAGTTGTTATTTGTGGCCATCTTGGGCGGAATATTATTGGCGACCGCGACAGGGTTGTATTTTATCAAGAAAAAATATACCGCCACGGCGGATTTGTATATTCGACTGGGTCGCGAGACGATCTCGCTGGATCCCACGGTCACCACCGGCAAGGTGGCCAATATCACCGAGACCCGCGAGACGGAAATCAACTCCATCAATGAATTATTAATTAGCCGATTTTTGCTGGCGCAAGTGGTTGATGCTTATCCGGATCTGCATGAAATTTTAGAGGATGGGGGAGAAACCGTGGTCAACGCCACCCCCGGCGATCCTGCCGCGCAGTTTTATCTCAAGCCGGTATATAATTTACGGGACGAAGCCATCCGCACGCTGATTGAAAATCTCGAAGTCAGCATCGTCAAAAAATCCAATGTGGTGCATGTGGCTTACACGGCCAAGGATCCCATCATCGCCCAAAAGATACTCTCCACGATACTCAACCTTGGTCAGCGCAAGCACATGGAAGTCAACCGGACTGAGGGATCGCTGGAATTTTTTGATCAGCAAGTGCGCGATTTTAGCGGCAAGGTGGACGTCATTCAAGAAAAACTACGCGACTTTAAAAATGCGCGAAGCATGTCCCTGTTTGCCAAAGAACGGGAAATATTACTGGAAAGGATTGGCGGGTTAGAAACAGAATACCACCAGGCCCAGGCCACCATGGCGACATTAGAGCGGGAAATCCAGAGCCGCGAAAAAATACTAGCCGAAATGGAGCCTACCGTGGTATTGGCCGAAGTTTCGGGTTCGCCGCAATCAGCGGTCGAGGGAATGCGGCAACAATTGTACGCCTTGCAATTGCGGGAAAAAGAACTGTTGTCAAAATTGGACCCGGATAACGTCCAGATCGTGCAAATCCGGGAGCAAATTTCACAGGCACAAAAACAACTGGCCAGCGAAAAAAATGAACCGCAAATTACCCGCGGTTTGAATGAGTCATTTCAACAACTGGAAGTCCAGCAACTCGCCCAGCAGGCACAACGGGACGGCGTGGCCGCCAAGGTGCAAATGCTGGCGGAACAACTGGGCCAGGTCCGGGCGCAATTGGCCAAACTAAATTCGCACGAAGTTGATTTATCCGACTTGGAACGCGAGTTATCGATTAACACCGAAAATCTGCGGCGATACACAAATTTTGCCGAGCAAGCCCGGATTGACCAGGCGCTGGCCGAGGAAAGCATTTCCAATATCAACATTATGCCGTCGGACATTAGTTACACCCCCTCCAGCCCGCGCACCAAGTTAATCCTGGGATTGGCGGGGGTGATGGGCTGTTTCTTGGCGGCATTGGCCGCTTATGCCCGCGACCAACAACCGGCCAACTATCGCCTTCCCCCGGATCCCGCGCAGGTAGTTAACCCGCGCCCGCAGGACGAGAAATCCCTGGCGCATATCGGCATCAATTCACGTCTGGAACCGGTGGGTGGCGGCGTCTAGCCAGTTTATCTGGATTCATCATAGCACCCATCTCGCGGCGGCGTTACCAACCACTTGGCCAGCGCTGTTTGCGGATGGAAGCCGCTATCCATCGGGGTCACGCAATAAATTTCATTCATCTGGTCGAGCATTTCCCTTTATCAAAGAAGCCGCTCTCCGACTATCGAGGAGTGCCAGGCTTCACAGATTCGTAATTCAATGTCCGGGAAAGCTGATTATTCGCCGAATTTGTCCGTGGTCCAGCCGGACGAACCACCCCCTCCCCCAGAAGGGCTATTGCATGGCGGATTTTTTGCGCAGGCCGCCTGTCACCCAAATCGCGTGGCCCTGATCCAAGGTCCTCGTCAAATTACCTATGGACGTTTAGCGGGCCAGGCCTTGGCTATTGCCGCGCGGTTACGCACACGGGGCGTGGCTCCGGAAGCAACCGTCGCCATCGGCGCGCGCGATCCCCTGCACATGACCGCGGGACTGTTGGGTATCTTGGCAGCGGGGGGGGCCTATGTTCCCTTGGACAATAGTTATCCAGAACTGCGTCTTACCGGCATGCTGGAGGACGCCAAGGCCTCCTTGGTCCTAGGTGACGAAGAGTTGCGGCAAAAATGTGCCCCCTGGACGGCAAAACCATCACTGGATAGTTCAACATCAACTGCGGCTGGCACGAATGATAATCAAACAGTCGCTCCCGGCTGGATATCATTGACGGAATTACTCGCGGGTGACGATTCCCCTAGCGGAGTTGAACACGCTACTCAGGCACTTTTCCATCCTTCCCGCGTCGCCACCCGCCAACTTGCCTATGTGATCTTTACCTCGGGATCGACGGGACGGCCCAAGGGCGTGCAGATTGAACATGGCATGGCACAAACCACCATACCGGTCATCAATCGGCTTTTAAGCGTGACGGCCGCGGACCGGGTCTTGGCGGTCTCGTCCTTTAGCTTTGATTTATCGGTCTATGATATTTTTGGACTGTTAGCCGCCGGGGGAGGGGTGGTTTTTCCCGAGTCGGGCAAAGAACGGGACCCCCGCCACTGGCTGGAATTAATCGCGAGCCAGCGTATCACCCTGTGGAATTCCGTCCCCGCGCTCTTTGAAATGCTGGCCACTTGGTGCGGCGGCGATATTGCAGCCTCTCGCGCCCAGACCGCCACCTTGCGAGAGGCGCTCCTCAGCGGCGATTGGATTCCTCCCTCGCTACCCGATCGCTGGCGGGCAATTCAACCGCGGACGCGTTTGGTCAGCCTGGGAGGCGCGACCGAAGGAAGCATCTGGTCCATTTATCATCCCATCGAGCAGGTGGATTCGACCCGCCCCAGCATCCCCTACGGCCGCGCCTTGCCGGGCCAACAAATGTACGTATTGGACGGGACGGGGCAAATGTGTCCAGCGGGAGTCACCGGCGAAATCCACATTGGTGGGCCAGGCGTGGCCCGTGGATACGCCGGGCGGCCTGATTTGACCGCCGAGCGGTTCATCCCGGATCATCTGCAACATGCGGGCGACGGCAAACTTTATAAAACAGGCGATCTGGGCCGGTATTTTCCCGACGGTACGATTGAGTTTTTAGGCCGGGCCGACCAACAGGTAAAAATCGGTGGATACCGCATCGAATTAGGAGAGATAGAAACCGCCCTACGGCGGCATCCGCAGATTGCCGAGGCGGTGGTGGTGGCTCGCCGAGACCGTGGACCGGTCCCTTATTTGGCGGCTTACTATCAACCCCGGACCACGCTAGGGACACAGGACGGCGGTTTGGTCATCGCGGAATCCGACTTGGCGGCGGAGTTGGCCACCACATTGCCCGCGTATATGCTTCCCGCCAGTTATGTCCTCGTCAACAATTGGCCCCTCACAGCCAATGGCAAAGTTGATCGCCAGGCCCTCCCTACACCAGAATTGTCTGCTAACGGACAGGCGGCAAACGACAAATTCGACGCGACAACCCAGACTGCTCCCGACGCCGCGCCCCGTTATTCCCCGCAAGAGTTAGTCTGGCGGCAAAAATTGCTCCCCCTTTGGAACAAAGCGCTGGGCCAGTCACAAACAGATGACGATGCGGGCTTTTTGCGTTGTGGGGGAGATTCACTACGCGCGGTGGAACTTGTGCTAAAAGTGGCACAAACCACGGGCGTAACCTTGTCGCCGGTCTGGCCGCTGGGGCCTGATGCCACGTTGCACAATCTGGTAAAAATTGCCGCCAGCCAGGCGGCGCAGGCTAGCCCAAAGACGCGTTGCGCGGACTATATCGTGCCGCGGACAAAGTCCCAACCCAGCTACCCGGTCAGTTATCCGCAGCGACAGCTTTGGCTGGCCGATCAATTGGCGGGGGATAGTCCGTGCTACAATGTGCCCCTGGCCTGGGAATTTCACGGGGAACTGCGGGTTAGCGCGTGGCAAACCGCGCTTGCGCAAATTGTCCAGCGGCATGAAATTTTACGAACGGTTTATGTCAATACTGGCGGTCACGAGGTGCGGCAGCGGGTGTTATCCCAAGTTGACTTGCAAATCCCGCTGGTGGATTTGTCCTCCGCTGCTTTGCCGGACGCCCGTCAAGCCGCTATCGAGGCTATTTCCGCCGACGCCCGCGCTCGCTTTGATGTCGCCGCGGGACCGCTGCTGCGGGCTGCTGTTTATCGGCTGGCTCCCCGTGAATATATCCTCTCCATCAATATTCATCATCTCAATTGCGATGGCTGGACCGTGGGAATGTTGGGCCGGGAATTGTCCCAATTATATCAAGAATTGATCCAGGATCAGACGTTGGTCGACGCACCTAGCCGCTTGCACTATGCCGATTATGCGATATGGCAGCGGGAAACGGCAAAATTTGACCAGCAAGCCGACCTGGCCGAATATTGGAAATCGACCCTCCACGACCTACCGGAAAATCTGCTCTTGCCGACAGATGCGCCGCGCCCGACGTTGGTCGCGTACACCGGCGCTGCGCACCGGTTTACCATTGACGCCCCTTTAACGGCGGGGCTGGAGCAACTCGCCCGCCAGACCAACACCTCATTATTCGCGGTGCTGCTAACGGCCTGGCAGATTTTATTGGCCCGGATCAGCGGACAGGACGAATTTTGCCTGGGGACCCCCAGCGCGGGTCGACAGCGCAGCGGCCTGACAGATTTGTGGGGGTATTTGATTCACGTGCTCCCCTTGCGCTGTAGGCACTCCACCGGCGAAAGCGCGCTGGACCTCCTGGTTCGCAATGCGCGAACCGTGGCGGCGGCTTTGGCCAATCAGGATTATCCCTTTGAATCAATCATCAAAAATCTTGGCAGCGCGCACTTGCCACATGCCTATCCGCTATTTCCCGCGATGATCGTACTCGAGGAAGATCCCGCGAATTATTGGCAACTAGCGGGGGGGAGCCTGCGTGAATTGCCCATCCATAACCAGACCGCCAAATATGAAATGCTGCTCAGCTTGATGACGCGGCGCCAGGCTGACGCAACGGTATTCAACGATTCGCAAATCCCCGACCCTTCTGGTGCAAAAAGCCTGGCCACCATTAGCGGAGTATGGGAATATCGCGATGATTTATTCACCGCCGCGCGCATTCAGCGCATGTGCGGTCAGTGGCTGCAAATCCTGCGGCACATGGTGGCGGCTCCCCATGCCGTGTGGCATGATTTGCCCTTGCTGACCCCTCTGGAACAATCCGCGCTGACTCCGCGGCCCGCTTGGCGCAATACCGCCGCCGCCGCCTGCGCAAATGTGTTGGAGCTTTTTGCCGATCAGGCCCGTCGCCACGCCCGGGTGGCGGCGATCCACTCCGCGGAATGTGACATTACTTATGCCGAACTATACGCCCGCGCGATGGCCCTGGCCGCGCGGCTGCAACAGCGCGGGGTTCGGCCGGATACGCTGGTGGGACTCTCCTGCGAAAGATCTCCCGCCCAGCTTATCTGCGTTCTGGCCATTTTACAGGCGGGAGGGGCTTATGTGCCGCTGGATCCCGCCCTGCCACCCGAGCGGCTCAGCCGAATCATGGACATAGCCCGGCCATTTTTGGTGCTGGGGGATTCCCGCTCGCCCTTAGCGCGGTTTGTGCCACCAAGCGTCTGGTTGGACGTGGGCCAACTATTGACCGAGCCGCTTCCCACGCCGGAGTACTTGCCCTGTCCCGCCGGACCCGAAAATCTAGCCTATGTGCTGTTTACCTCGGGTTCCACGGGCGAGCCTAAGGGAGTGGCCATGCCCCACCGGGCATTGGTCAACTTGTTATTATGGCAAGTGGGAGAGTCCGAATTGCCCGTGGGAGCCCGGACGCTGCAGTTCGCCTCGCTGGGCTTTGATGTTTCCTTTCAAGAGATCTTTGGCACCTGGTGCGCGGGGGGGACGGTCGTCCCAGTTTCAGAGGACCAACGGTCCGACTTTGCCCAGTTAGCCGGATTGATTTGCGACCATCAAATAGCGCGGCTGTTTTTGCCATTTGTCGCTTTAGAATATGTGGCGGCGGCTTTACTTCCGCGCGTCTCCGCCTGTCCCCACTTAACCCAAATCATTACCGCGGGAGAGCAATTAAAAATCACCCCCCGCTTGCGTGAGTTTTTTTCCCTGCTGCCACGCTGTCGATTGTGGAATCATTACGGCCCCACCGAATGCCATGTGGTGACTTCCGCGGAATTAACGGGCGATCCCGCCACTTGGCCGGAACTTCCCCCCATTGGCCGCCCCATCGCCAACACCGTGGCCTATGTGCTGGACCGGCGCAGGCAACCGCTTCCCCCGGGTGTGCCGGGCGAACTTTTCCTGGGGGGCGCGTGCGTGGCGCGGGGGTACCTGTCCCAGCCCGAGTTGACCGCCGAAAAATTCCTCCCTAACCCTTTGCAACCGCATTCCGGAGATTTGCTTTATCGCACCGGGGATTATGCCTTTTGGAATGATGCGGGCGAGTTACAGTTCCAAGGCCGGCGCGACGATCAGGTAAAAATACGGGGACACCGGATCGAATTAGGGGATGTCGAGGCCGCCCTACGACAAAATCCCGCGATCAATCAGGCCGCAGTGCTCGCCTTGCGCGATAGCGCGGGGGACCTGTTTTTGCACGCATTTGTGGCGGGCCAGGGGGATTCAGGCCAAAAGGATGCCGACTTTTGCGCGGCGGCGAGAAGCGACCTGGCAACGCGTTTGCCCGTCTACATGCTGCCGCAACAGATCACCCGCGTCAGTCAATTGCCTCTCACGCCCAATGGCAAAGTTGACCGGGCGGCGCTATCCGCTTTACTAACGGCAAAGCTTCCCGGCGAGAGCGCCGCGCCGGAATGCCAGAATTATCACGAACGACGAATGTTGCGGGTCTGGCGACAAGTGCTTCAACAGCGCCATCTGCGACCCGAGGATGATTTTTATGACTTGGGCGGGGATTCGTTGTTGGCGGCTAGGCTGTTTACCGCCGTAGAGCGGGAATTTGGCGTGCAATTATCCCTCAGCGAGCTATTAACACGTTCCACTCCCCGCAGTTTGACCCGGTTAATTCTGGACAAGAACGCTCCTGCTGGCTGGAACTGTCTGCTACCGATTCAAGAAAGCGGGGAACTGCCGCCATTGTATGTTTTGCCCGGAATTGGCGGGGGGTTGGTTGATTATTTTGCCCTGTCGCGAATCATGGGCAATACGCAGCCAATCTATGGATTACAACCCCAGGGAAGCGACGGCAAAAGCCCCCCCCTGACGACGGTGCCGCAAATTGCCGCCCAATATGCCGAGCAAATCCGGCGATTGCAGCCGCGGGGACCGTATCACATTTTGGGATATTCATTTGGGGGAGTGGTGGCATATGAATTAGCCCAGCAGTTACGCGAGCGGGATTTATCCATAGGTTCATTAACATTGGTCGATGTCAGTTTTGAGGACGCGCGCGAGGAGCCGCTGCATAAACGAATCTGGTTTCACCTGCGCTATTTATTTTCCGGCCAGGCGGTCCTGAAGGCGCGGTATTTTACCAAACGGCTAAAAAACTTTTTGCGGCGGATGAAGTACGGTTTTCACGAGCGTTCATTGGACTATACGCTGGAATGCATGGACCTGACCCCCGCCAGCCGGCATGTGGCGGCGGCGCACTGGGAGGCCTGGACCAAGTATCGCCCCGTCCACTATGACGGACCGGTGACGGTGCTCCTAGCCGGGTGGCGGCAAGGAATCCATGGCGACGACCCGCAGGCCTGGGGATGGGAGCATCTAGTCCCCGCGGGCGTTACGACGCACCGGATTCCCGGCACGCATGAAAATCTCTTTAAGGGACAAAACCTGCAAATCTTGGCCAAAAAGCTGCATGAGATCTTGGCAATCGCGCACAATTGCCCGGAATCGGAAGAGAGCGCGGAAATTGCCGTTCACGACGCGGTCCCCTTAACGGTAGGATAGGTAAGCCAACTAGAAATTTTTTCCCCCCAAGGGTTGTCGGCAAAACAGGCACAACGCCGGACGACACTTTTGTATTGGTGCAGGATGCAACGAATTCTTGTGATCATTGGCTGGTTGTTGTTATGGTTTGTTTGTCCTGGAGAAAATCTAAAATTTTGCGCTCAAGGAGCGGATCCCGCGGCTCCCTCCGCGACCCGCCACGCATCGCATACAGTGGCCAAGGCACGCACCCTCTTGCGTGAATCCATTACAACCGATGAGTTGCGCGGCGTGATTGACTTTTTGGCGGATGACGCCCTCGAGGGACGCGACGCCGGATCGGCCGGGGGACGCGCCGCCAGTTCCTATTTGATTCAGCAATGCCAGCGCCTCAAACTGCGGCCCGCGGGAACGGATGGGCGTTACGATCAGCCGTTTGACGGCGGAATGCGGAATGTGCTGGCTGTGCTACCCGGCGCCGACCCCGAGGTGCGCGACGAATATGTGGTATTAGGCGCGCATTATGACCATGTGGGCTATGGAAATCGCAAAAATAGCAACGGCCCCATTGGCTACATTCATAACGGGGCCGATGACAACGCCAGCGGCGTGG
Source organism: Pirellulales bacterium (assembly GCA_033762255.1). NCBI lineage: Bacteria > Pseudomonadati > Planctomycetota > Planctomycetia > Pirellulales > Pirellulales bacterium. Next base: position 10,478 of record JANRLT010000022.1, read on the forward strand.
CCAGCGTGCTGGAGGTTGTCCAGGGATTGGCGGAACTTCCCCAGCCCCCGCGACGCTCCATCTTGCTAGCCTTTTGGGATGGGGAGGAAATCAATTTGCTGGGGTCAAAACATTGGCTGGCTAATCCGACAATTCCCTTACGCGCCCTCAAAGCCAGCGTCAATATCGACATGGTGGGCCGCCTGCGAGATGACCGGGTCGAAGTTTATGGCACTCGCACCGCCCGTGGTTGGCGCAAATTGATCTGCCAGGCCAATCAAGCCGCCGACGCAGAACTGCTGCTCGACTTTACCTGGGAAATGAAAGCCGACAGCGACCATCACCCCTTTTATGCCGCGGGAATTCCCGTGGTAATGCTGCATACCGGCCTGCATGATGATTACCACCGCCCCAGCGATGACACGGACAAGCTGAATTATAAAGGTATGGAACGCGTCACTGAACACCTGGCCGAGGTCGTATGGCAATTGGCCAATGAGTTGCCAATCAGCGAGTTTCGCTCCGAATCCCGCGAAGAACGCCCCGCGCAGCAGGCTAAACTGGAACGCCCGCTGCCACCGCTCCCGGGTCGACTGGGCCTTAGCTGGAAGGAAAATAGTGATTTTTCCCGGGGTTTAACAATCGCCCAGGTCGCTCCCAAGGGACCCGCCGCGCAGGCGGGTCTGACCGCGGGAGGAGTGCTGCACACCTGGAACGGCGAGCCGATCAGCTCGACTGAGGATTTTTTGCGGCAGGTTTTTACCGCGCCGCGTGAGGTGACCGTGACGTGGACGCCCTTACCCGTACCGACTAAGGAACCTGCGGCAAAGGCGGATACCCCTCCCCCCCCCTCCGCCGTGCCCCAAACAGTTGTAATCACCCTGGTCGGCGATCCCGTTCACTGGGGACTGACTTGGCGCGTGGATAGCGCGGAACCGGAAAGCTTATTGATCAACCGGGTCATTCCTTTTTCGCCCGCGGCGCTGGCGGGGATCCAGGCCGGAGATCGAATTTACGCCGTAAATGACCAGGCCGTGGAGGGCTCGGACTGGTTTGAAAAGCAACTCGACCAGCCGGAATTAGAGTTTACAATCGAGCGCGCGGGAAAATTCCTGCTGAAAAAAGTTACCGCTTGGCCGTAAATGTCACTGGCGCGTTGTAAAAAACGCATGTTTATGTTGAGCAGGCCAGCCGCTGGGTTTCCCCCGGGATTTTTGCCACTCTTTTTCCCTCCCTGGTGGTCGTTCCTGCTAACGCCCACATGATCTACAGTTTGCGCAAAAAGTCCCAGGTATAAAGCCCAGTGTTGTGGCCGTCGGACCACGTGATGCGCAAGGCGTAGTTGCCCACGAGTTGGGCGTCCTGGATTGTGATTTGCGGATCAACCAGAGCGGGATTTAATATCCGCCGTCCCGTATGTTCATCCACGCAGGCGGCGCATTGGCAGGCAATCCGCAAGTCATAAAAGGCATACTCGCGGCAGGCGGCTTGATCCCAGATAATCCGCATTTGCCGTTCCGCGCGCAAAACCTGGATATCCGACGGGGGTGTTGGAGCGGGGGGTGGGGGTATGTTATTCATATGGCGGCTTGGTGCATTCTAATCGAACCGCCCCATCTGGTGGTGGCGGCTTCCTTGTTGATCCGCTGGGCATGTGTTATTCTACCACGTTTATTGGAATTCTTGCAGCTTTCTCACCCAATAATCACAATGCAGCAGCTTGCCGTACAGATTGCCGCCGCCACGCAGTTTATCCGTTCCGCCTGGCCAGCTCGCCCGACCGCGGGGATCATTTTAGGTACCGGTCTGGGAAATTTTACCAGTGAAATGCGCATTGAGGCGGAAATCCCGTATGAAACCATCCCCCATTTTCCTCGTTCAACGGCAATGGGACACAAAGGGCAACTGGTGTGCGGTACGGTCGAGGGGGTCCCCGTGGTAACGATGGAAGGGCGGTTTCACGCCTACGAAGGGTATGATCAATCACAGATCACCCTTCCCGTGCGGGTCATGCGGGAACTGGGAATATCCCTATTAATTATTAGCAACGCCAGCGGCGGACTGAACCCCCACTATTGTCCGGGCGAGATCATGTTGATCGAGGATCACATCAATCTGATGCTGGGACAAAACCCCCTGTTTGGCGTGAATGATGATCGCCTAGGCCCGCGGTTTCCCGACATGAGTCGGCCTTATGACCCCGGATTAATCGAGCTGGCGTTGGAGATTGCCCGGCGGGAAAACTTTGTCGCGCACCGCGGGGTGTACGTCTCCTTGACGGGACCGAATTATGAGACGGCGGCGGAGTATCGATTACTGCGGCTAATCGGGGGGGATGTGGTGGGAATGTCCACGGTGCCCGAGACGATCACCGCCGTGCATGCAGGGCTGCGGGTGCTGGCGCTATCCACGGTAACCAACGTGGCCAACCCGAACGCACTTTGCCAGACCGATGGCGCGGATGTCGTGGCCGCGGCCAGCCAGGCGGGACCAAACCTGGCCAAGATCGTAAGGGGGGTACTAAAACGATATTCGGTGGATACGGTGTGACTTACTTTGGTTGTGCCTCTTTTTGCTCTTCCGCGTTCAGCAGGCGGTAACGAATATCTTTAAGCGCGGCGGTGGTTTTCCAACTGGTCAGGCCCAGGGGCTTGCTAAGGAACATTTCATTGCGGATGGACAGTTTGGCCCCGCGAATATCTTTGTCGACGACCTCTTTGTCATCGATCCAGGCGGTGATCCGTTCCGGCAACACCCGCAGGCGGATTTTATACCAGGTCTGCGACTTTAGCTCTTGATGGCTGGATGTGTCATTCTCTGACGCATCATAGCCGTTGATGCTAGAGAGCCCCACCAAATTTCCCCCCCAACCGCCGATGATCAGCGTGCAAGGGCTATCCTGGACGGGAAAAGTCAGTCCGCAAAAAAAGTCGTTCCCTTCGACCCGCATGGCGGAAAGGGCGATTTCATAATTGGCCTTGGGAAAATCCGCCGTGTACGTCGCCCCCGTCGCGCCATTGCCAAAATTGAGCAGCAATTGCCCATCTTTGACCTCCACTTCGCCCTGAGCGCCAAAATCCGGAGCCTTCCAGTCCTTGAGTGTTTTGCCGTCAAACAGACTTTTCCATTCCGGTTCGGCGGCGTTCACGACCAGCGCGGACCCCCTTGCCAGGAGACACAGGCACAGGAACAAAGCGACAGAGCGCATAAATCAACCCTTTGAATTTAAACCAGGAAAGCAGACCAAGCTCTGGCTGTATCATGCCCGCTGCAATCATCCCCCGCAAGCATTTTTTACAGAATTACCAAAGTGTTTTTCCCACGCAAAGCGCTATGGAGATAGTGCCGAACTCAACTGACGAGAGAGAATTTCGTTGTTTCCTAAAAAAAAGCCAGACGTTTAGCGGTTACCATTCTGACTGAAATTTTGGCAGCGTACGGAAAGAGATGAATAATTTTCGCTACCGTCGGCGAATTTTTTGCGAAAAATCCTCATCATGCCGGTGCCGATACGCCAATTCATTGATCCGGGCGGAAGCCTGGACTTCGGCAAAGGGACGACGATTGTCAATCAGGCCCAAATCATAGGCCAGTCGCGGCGAATGCGCGGGCAACAGCGTTTCGGTCCCATAGCGAATGAGGTTCGGGCGCAACTCATTGACATGTCGGACAATATTGGTGGTGCAGTTATTGGTCAACGTGTTATAAAATTCCGGCTCATCGGCCAGTTGATTCGCTCGCCGCAGCATATTTTCAAACATTTTGCGGGCTTGTGCGGGAGTGGCTTTGGTCGGATACAAATACACATCCACCAGCCGCGCCGTCGTCCGCAAATTGATCAGATCGCGCTCGTCCCCCACCACGTATTGCAGTTCATACTGGTTAAAGAGCGCTTTCAGCGGATCATAGGTCTCGGTCGCCTCGATCCGCACTTCCGCCGAAATACAGACATACCGCTCACCGCCAAAGCCAAAACTGACCATCACATGGGCCAGGTCCGGCAGGTCGGCGAAGGGCACCACGATCAGATCCACCGTATCCAGTTTGCGCAGGTCAAACGTCGCATCATAATACTCCAGCTCAATCCGGCTTTCATCCGGCTGCGTGAACCGAGCGTTGCGAATATTATGAACCGTGACCAAGTCCCCTTGAAAATCGGCCGTGGCCAGTTGCGACAACGCGGGGACCCAGGCGCGCTCATTGCTGGGAACCAGGGCTTTGCAACCGCAGACAGTTAAGAAATAGCACAACCACAGCACTATTCCACGACCCATGTAGCAGGGCGCGGGCTGGGAACGCGGTCTAGCCGTGGGATAAAACAAACTGCTTTGCACTAAATTTACCGCCAACCGGGACAAACCATTCCAAAGCAGGAATAGCTTTTTAATAATGATTCAGCGGCAAATAAATAACAAAACGTGGCGATTTTTCCAAGCCAACTCTTGCTAGCAGAGAATGCAGTGGGGGAGCGGCATGGACATGCTAGCAGACAATTAGGCGAGCCATTTCAATTTTACATGCCCCCCATCTTCAGCTTATCCAATCCTTTTTGGGCCTCTTGGCCAGCCTCGGTATCGGCAAAGTCACGGGCGAGCGCCTCCATCCCCTTGAGTCCCCGGGAATTGGACGCTTGGCTGGGTGCGTTGAGTTGCTTCATATATTCCTCGAATTTTTTCTGGGCACTCAATTCTTTTTGAATTTCTTTCTCCTTTTTCATCTTATTAGCCATCGTGACCGCCGCTTGGGCTTCATCCAAACCTTGAAAGTCGCGTCCCAATCCCATCAAAGCCTTGTAAGCGGGCCATTTATTTCCGGCCTGATAATCCTCCTTTGCCGCGGTAAACTGCTGATTAAAGTCATTCAAGATGATCTCCCCCAGCGGTTTAAGGGCCGATTTGTCAGCTTCTTTTTTTGCCTGCTTGCGGGCTAGATTAAATCGGGCGACCGCCTCGGGCATATTGCCAACTTCCAGGCTCAGCCAGAGGGGTTTTAGTTCGGCGGCAATCCCGGCGGGATCGATTTTCCATTTAGCCTCGCCCACCAGGCCATCCACAACCGCGGTCAAATTGTTAGGGTCGGCGGGAATGACCCCGCCATTCGGAGTAATCACCCGACACTGGTAGATATTTTGCAAACTGATTTCAGAATTTAGCAGCGACTTTTCATAACTGCGATCCAGATCAACAATGGCCGGCCACTTGACGCCGACTTCCTTTAAATATCCGGCCACCGCCGCTGGCGCGTTGCCGGAATTGACCGCCACAAACAAGACCGGCTTATCACGATACTTGTCTGCCTGTTGCAGCCGATTGGGCCAGGCTCCTTTGCATTTGGGGCAATCTTCTTCATAAAAATACAAAACCACGACTTTCCCCTTTAGACCTTCCATCGTCAAGGGACTGGTGTTGAGCCACAACTTGGGGAATTCAATTGCCGTCTCCTGGGCCCAGCCGGGGACTGCCGAAAACAAACAACCGCAAATCAGTACCAAGCAGGGCCAAAAACCCCTGGGAATGCAAGCTGGCATCGCGACAACTCCCCTACAAGAATTGCTAATGTAAAGAAAACCGCAAGATCGCATCATACGCTGCGTGACTGCGGCTTGTAAAGCAAATTTGATGATTCCCAGACCAATCTAAATGACGGTGGACTAATTTCATTTAACGGGGGAATAAGATTCACTTGGGATTTTTACGGCTCTGTATTTGTTACATTATTGTGACACCAAAATCCTGGGATTTACAGTAAAATATGGCTGTTGAGGGGAATTGGCGGGAACTTTTACTTCTAGTGCCACGTCAAATTTAAGCAGACTATTGTCACTCAGCTCCTTAAACTGTTTGTTGACGGGATGCTTTTTTACCGTGCGTCGGCACAAAATGGATTTTTTTGCCTAACTTTTCGACCCGCGGTGAGTGCTTTGGCAAATTACAGCCAGTTAGTGCCACAATAGCCGTAAATCTTTCCCGCTTTTTGCCCATCGCCAACGCTACTTTTGCATTGAGGGAGTTCACTTATGCGAGTTACAGGCCATCTTGTCCGGCAATGTTCGCGGCAGTTGTGGGTGAGGTTTCTTTTAGCCACCGCTCTGGTTGCAATGATGTTGCCCATCGCCAAGGCTCAAGAAGCAGACAATCCGGCAACCACAAAATCCGGTAACGCCACGTCAGCCAATTCGCAAAATGAGCAGAACACCCCTAAGCTGCGTGAATTCAAACTTTCCGCCGAGATAAGCCAGAAATTCCAGGATCGAGATTACGCCGCCGCTATTCAACTTATCGACGCAGCCCTGGCCCAGGCAGAGGCCGCTCCAGCCGCTCCCCCCGCCGCGGCTGATCAAGCTACTCCTCCCGCGGCGGCGGATACCGCCGCCACGATGCAGCGTGATTACTTGCTTTTTATGAAAGCGCGCGCGCTGCACCTCAGTGAAAAATACGCGGACGCTGTTACAGTGCTGGATAACCTGATCAAGGATTTTCCGCGCAGCCCCTGGGCACAGCGGGCCCGCTTTGCCAAAGGGGCAGCCTTTGCGCGGCAGGGGGACTTTTTGAACGCCGAAAAAATTTATCGGCTCGAGGCGCAGCGGCTGCTCTCCCTCGACCGCAAACAAGAGATCGCTGATATTTACCTGGAATTTGCCCACGCTTATTTTCAACCCAAGGATGAAATTGCCCAACAACCCAATTATCAAAAGGCGCTGGAGTTTTATCAGCAGGCATTGCTGGTCGGTCCACAACCCGAGACTGTGGCACTTTTGGAATTGCGCATCGCGCGTTGCTATCAGTTGCTGGCCAATTTGCCCGAAGCGATCAATCATTACCAGGCATTTTTGCAAAAGCATGGCAGCGGCGAACAGCGCCCCGCGGCAAAAATGACCCCCGCCCAGCGGGACCGCGATATCGAAGCCCGCTATCGCCTGGGCGAGGCGCACTTGGCCAGTGGCCAACCGGTGGAGGCCCGCCGCGTATGGCAGGATTTGCTGGCCATTTACCCCGGTGATAAGCACGAACTATTGCCGTTGGCGGCATTTACCCTCGCGCAGACTTTTGGCATTCCCAATCCCAGCGGCAAGGAAGATCTAGAATTGGGTGTTGCAGCCTTGGAAAAATTTATTAAGCAATACCCCACCCATGCCAAAGCTCCCGCCGCGCATCTGCAAATTGCCAATAGTTATCTAAATCAAGGCCGGTCCCCGGACGCGCAGCGTGTTTTGGAAAAGTTTTTGGCGGATAAGCAGTACGAAGGCAAAGAAGAATTAGCCGACGCGCGCAAACTTCTTGGCCAGGCGCTGGCTTCGCAAAAGCTATTCGCACAGGCCCTGGCAGCGTGGCGGGATTATCTGGCCAAGCATTCGGCCCATGCCGCCTGGCAGGAAGTGCAGCAAAACATTATTAACACCGAATTTTTGATCGCGCAAGAGGATTTTAACGCAAAGAAGCATGATAGCGCGCGGCAGTTGTGGAACGAGTTTTTAGCCAAGTATCCGTTGGATTCCCGCATTCCGCTGATCATGCTGCGATTTGGGCAAATGCACCAAGAGGACCACCAGTGGGAACAGGCGATCACCGAATGGCGCAAACTGGTCAGTAAATACCCCCAATCGGAAGAAGCCTCGCAGGCGCAACTACAGATCGCGATCATTACCGAGACCAAGCTTAAAAAGCTGGAACGCGCGCTTGAGGAATATAAAAAAGTGACCTGGGGAAGCGCCGTCAATCAGGCTAAATATGCCCTAGCGCGGCTGACGTCCAAATTCTTGCAAGTCGCCACCGCGCGGATTTACCGCACGACCGAAAGCCCGCGCGTCATGCTGCAAACCCGCAATATCCCGCAAATCACGGTTCGTTGCTACCGGATCGATCTGGAAACTTACTTCCGCAAGATGCATCTGATTGGCGGTATCGAGGGGCTGGATATCGCGCTGATCGATCCTGACAAAACGTTTGAATTTAATATTCCCGATTACGCCCAATATGAGTTACGGCAAAACGAGGTGGAGGTCCCCCTGCCGTCGCTGGACAATGCCGCGAAAGACGCCGCGCAGGGGGGGGTGGCCGGGGCGATGGCCGTGACCATTAGCAGCCCCACGCTGGAGGCGACCACGCTGGTCCTGCAAAGCGACCTGGACATCATTGTCAAAAGCAGCCGCGACGAAGTGCTGGTTTTTGCCCAAAATATGCGCACGGGCAAACCGTGGCCAAAAGCCAAAGTCCTGCTAAGCAACGGGCAGACCGTGTTTGCCGAAGGGACCACCGACGACGAGGGGATTTTCCGGGGTCAGTTTAATCAACTGGCCGAGGCGAACTTGGTCCGCGCATTTGTCACCAGCGGACCGCATACCGCGTCCAATGCCATCAATTTACAAGGGCTGGAAGTGGGCCGCTCGCTGACGGATATTGGCTACATCTATTCAGACCGGCCCGCGTACCGCGCTGGTCAGGTGGTGCATATTCGGGGGGTCATTCGCCACGCGGCCAATGACGAATACCAAGTCCCCACGGATAAAAAGTGCAAGATCGAAGTCTTTGACCCGCGCAATCGTCCTATTTGGACCGAGGAAGTGCAATTGAGCAAATTTGGCGGTTTACGGGGGCTTTTTACACTCCCTGCCACCAGTCCCAGCGGGGAATATCGCATCCTGGTGACCGACGTGGATAAGCGCGTCTTTCCCGGCGTCTTTCGAGTGCGCGACTACAAGATCGAGCCGATTCAACTACTAGTCGAGACCGACCGTCGCATCTTTTATCGGGGAGAGGAAATCACCGGTAAACTCGTCGCCCGTTACTATTACGGGGCACCGGTTGTGGGCAAGGAATTGCGCTATCAACTGGCCAATGGCAAAGTGGTCACCGGTCGCACCAACGACAGCGGTGAAGTCCCCTTTACGTTCCCGACCCGTGATTTTCGCGAGTCCCAGGTCCTGCCGCTGCAGGTCAGCCTGCCCGAACGGAACATCGCCATCACCCAAAACTTCTTCCTGTCGAACACCGGCTTTTCCGTGGCGGTCACCACGACGCGCCCCGATTTTATCGGCGGTGAAACCTGGGAAGCCACGATCAAGGCCTTGGATGCCGAAAATAAGCCCCTCGCCCAAGAGTTGACCCTGCGAGTTTTGAAACAAACCGTGGTCAACGGGATTGTCGGCGAACAGGAAATCAGCCAGCACAAGGTTAAAACCGATGCCGCGACAGGCATCGCCCGCCAGACGCTCAAACTGGACGATGGCGGCACGTACATCCTACGGGCGGAGGGGACGGACCGCTTTGATAACACGATCAGCGGGCAGGGGGCCGTAACGATATCCGATGAATCCGACACCACTCGGCTGCGGATTTTGGCCGATAAGCACACATTGGAGGTGGGAGAGCAAGCCAGCGTGCAGATCCACTGGCGGGACGAACCGGTGCTGGCGTTAGTGACGTTTGACGGGGCCAAGATTTTGGACCATCGGTTGGTTGAGCTAAAAACCGGCGTGAATCAGTTTCCCTTGCCCTTGACGGCCAAGTTGGCTCCAAATTTTGAACTGGCCGTCGCTGTGATGCACGACTTGCCGGACGAAGAAGCAACCGCGTTGGAGACTGACGAAGCCAGCCCCGCCGCCAAAGAGGCGGTAAAAGCTGCCGCCGGTGCCGTCCCGCTCCCCGCTAAAAAACCCAAGCTGGTGCGGCGCTTTCATGAGGCCCGCAATGCCTTTGACGTGCAGCGTAAATTACGGGTGTCATTGGAAACCCAGCGCAAAGGGAACGCCATGGGGCCAATTCGTCCCGGCGAGGAGGTCGAACTGGTCATCAAAACCACCGACGCCCTCGGAAATCCGCTGGCGGCGGAACTCAGCCTGGGCATGATCGAAAAGTCGCTGTTGGACCAATTTGCCATGCCCATGGGGCCAATCGTGGAGGCATTTGGCGGGGCGCGGCGGACATCGGCTTTTCGCACGGGTTCCAGTATTCAGTTTCGGTATCGTCCCGCCACACGGGCGATCAACCGGCAACTGTTGGCCGAAGTGGAGCGGCGGGAACTAGCCGCTGAAGAAGAAGCCCGCCGCGCGGCGGGGGTGCCGTTTGACGCAATTTTGACCTGGAGTGCCGATGAGAGGAACGTCGATTTGAGCGAATTAGGCGCGATTCGCGATACGAATAGTGAAACAGCTCTTGAAAGCCGCGGAGACCCGTTTGGTTATTACAGTGGGGGTGAAGTCCCACAAAACCAGCAATTGCAGCAATCGGCAAACGCGGAATCTAATGGCACTTCTGGCTTTAATTTTCATGTCGGTCCGTATCGAGGATGGACTGCGGGAGGTGCAGGCGGCGGACAGCCGGCTCAGGGCGGAAGCCAAAACCAGGTATCTATTCAGGAATTTAGCTCTCTCGCCGCGAACTCCGCTCCGCGGGGAGGTGCGGCAACTCAGGAAGATTTTGATAGCTTAGTCAACAACATTGTCACAAGAACAATCCCCCCAGATACAGATCATCAAACGGCAAACGCATCCGATTGGAGCGAATTAAGCTTTAATCAGGATCTCCCCGCCATTTATGACGGCTCCAACCGGGGCAAAGCCCTTTCCGAAACCAACACCGCGAATTTTTATAATAACATTCGCATGGGGAACCGCGACTTGATGATGTGCAACCCCAGCACCGGTGAACAATGGAATCTCAACATTTCCAACTCCCTGGGCAAAAACTTTACCGTGGCGATGGTGGACGAACTTTGCCGCAAGGTTGCCGCCGGCGGAAATTTGGTCATGAATTCCAGCGGCTCGCAGGAAACTGGTTACTGGAATCCACAAATCCTGACCGATGAAAACGGGCTCGCTCGCCTAACCATTACCATGCCCGATCAGGCGACCGCCTGGAGCTTGACGGCGCGCGGGGTCACACTGGAAACCCTGGCGGGTGAAGCAACCGCCGAACTGACGGTCAAGAAAGACCTCTTTGGCGAACTCAAGCTCCCCGCCGCGTTTACCGACGGCGATGAGGTGGACGTGCTAGCCGTCGTGCATAACGACGCCGTGGAAAAAGGAGATTTGACGGTCACGCTGCGCACGATCATCGGCGGCAAACTGACAGAGGAGCGCAAAACCCTCGCTGTGATGGCGAAGGGAATTCACGAAGTTCCGTTCCGTATCAAATTGCAACGGCCGGTCAATCCGCCGCTGTCCGCGAAAGCTGCGGAAGCCCCCGCTGATAAACTGCCCATGAATGACGCGCAACCGGACGCAAATGCTGAAAAACAGCCGGACACCCCTAAAACTGACACCTCTAAAATTGAAAACGCTAAACCCGATGCCGCCAAAGCGGAAGCCGCCAAAACTGATGCCACCCAGGAACCGACCGATCCCCTGGCCAATGTGCTGGTGGCGTTTGAACTGACGATCAACGCACCCGTGGCCGATAATGTTCCCCCTCAGGCCGATAATCCACCCGCCAATCAACCCCAGGTTGCGGAACTGACGGACACGCTCCGCCGGGTGGTCCCGCTGTTGCCTTATGGCGTGACGCTCTCATCCGCCAGCGGCACAACCGCCAGTGGCGATACCAGCCTCTGGGTGGAGCCGCCTGCGGGAATCACGCTGCGCAATCCGCATTTGCAAGTCATTCTAGGCCCCTCTGTCGAGCGGGGGTTACTTGATATTTTGTTCGGTACGCCGGTTAGTTGCCATTTGGATGTGCTGCGCAGTGCTTCTAGCATGGAAATTGCCACCAGCGACCTGCTCGCGGCCCTGGCACTACAAAAGCTCTATAACAAAACCCGCGACGCCGGTTCGCCTCAATTACAGGCGATCGACGCCCGCATTCGTTCCTGCATCAGCCAGTTGATTTCCGCCCAGGGGGACGACGCCAGTTGGTCCTGGTCGGGCCAAACGGGTCCCGGGCATTTATTTACCACGGCGCGGGTGTATTGGGCTCTCACGCTGGCCCGCCAGGCGGGGTATCTCATCAGCGATCAAACGCTGGAGGCGACTCGCAATTATTTACAGTCGCAGCAGACCAATCTGGCCGAGACCGACTACGAGACCAAAGCCGTGATCCTGCACGCGCTTTCCGTGGCGGGGCAGGGGGACTTTGCCGTGGCGAATCGCCTGCATCGCAACAAGGCCGCGCTCAGCCCGACCGCGCTGGTCTACACAGCGCTGGCCTTTGCCGAGATGCAACGGATTCCCGTGGCGAATGAGTTACTCACCGCCATCCCGAATGAAGCCGCGCTGGTGGACCTTCCCACGCGCCGCGGCACGCCGCGCGATATTTTGACCTGGAACTGCTCTGGCGCGGAACTGCGGGCGTTGCAAGCGTTGGCCTGGTCCAAGATCGCCCCCGAGGATAAGAAGCTAGGCGAATTGGTCGATTGGCTCATGGCGAATCGCTCGGGTCATCGCTGGAATCCGGAAAAAGCGACCGGTCCCGCCGCCCTAGCCGTATGCGACTGGTTTGCCAAACGTCAATTTGAGAATGAAAAGTACACGCTCAAGGTTTTTGTCAACGACTTTTTGATTCAAGAATTGACCATTGATCAAACCACGGAAACCGCAATTTTGGACGTGCCGCGCCGCCTGCTCAAGCCGGGCAAGCAACACATTCAATTGCAATTGACCGGACGGGGCCGCTTTACGGCGCAGGCCGTGCTGGCGGGCTTTGTCCCGGCCAATGAACTGCAAAACACCACCAAAAACTGGCTGGTCCGGCGGACCTACGAGCCCGCCCCGCGGGAACTCAATGGGCGCGAGGTGCCGCGCGGATTTGACGTTTTGCAGGGTACGTATAGCACGTTTCGCAATCCGCTCACGCAGCTTCCCGTTGGTCAAAAAGGGCATATCTTGCTCGAGGTTCACCGCCAAAATCTAGTTCCCGATCAACCGGCCGAACAACTGGAATATCTGGTCGTGACCGAACCACTTCCCAGCGGCGTAAGCGTGTTTGAAACTTCGCTGCAAGGAGGCTTTGAGCGGTACGAAATTTCCCCCGGAGCCATCACGTTTTATATTGGCAACCGCCGCGATATTGGCACAATCCAATTTGACGTGCATGGCTATCTGGCGGGCGAGTACCGCGCGGCACCCACGCTGGTCCGCAACTCTTATCAACTGGATCAACTGGCCGTCGGTCCGGAAAAAACCCTCACCGTCCTCCCCCTGGGTGCCGCCAGTCGGGACGAGTATCGCTTTACCCCGCGCGAACTATTGGAATACGGTCGGCATTTTGCCGCCGAGGGAAACTATGCCGTCGCCCAGCCCCATTTGACGGAACTGTTTAGCAAATGGAACCTCAACCCGGACACCTTCCGCGAAACGGTCAAGCTGCTGTTTGCCGCCCACCTCAAGCTCGGCCCCCCCGGCGATGTCGTCCGCTATTTTGAACTGATCCGCGAGCGCTATCCCGACGAGGATGTCTCGTTTGAACAAATCTTGCAAGTCGCCGCGGCCTACGAAAAGCTGGGCGAGTACGAACGCTGCTTTATGCTGTACCGCGCAACCGTGGAAGCCAGCTTTATGCGGGAAAACGGGGTCGCGGGCTTTTTGGAAAATCAGGGGGAATTTTTGCGCAGTGTGGAGGTCATGCAACGCCTATTGGCGGAGTACCCCCCGGAGCCTTACGTCGCCGCCACGCAGTACGCGCTCGCCCAGCGGGTCTATTCCTATGCCCCCCGCGCGGCGGATGATCCCAAACTGCGGGAAAAGAAAATCAACCGCGTCACCTTAATCCAGCAGGCGCTGGGGATGCTGGATAACTTTTTGACGATGCATCCCAACGATCCCGCGGCCGATCAGGCGGCGTTTAGCTTGTCGAACGCGCTATTAGAGTTGCAGGCTTACTCCGAACTGATCACCCGCGCGACTCAATACGCGGGCCGTTATCCCCAAAGCGACTTTTTGGACAGCTTTTGGTATCTTGTGGCTTACGGCCACTTTGCCAAACATGAACACCAGGCCGCGATCAAAATGGCCAAGAAAGTGGCCGAGACCAAACGGATCGACAAAGCCACCGGCAAGGAAATCGAAAGCCCCAACAAATGGCAGGCGATTTACATCCTGGGCCAGGTTTATCATAGTCTGGGCCAGGCGGGAGAGGCCGTCGCGCAGTATCTGCAGGTGGAGGACCGCTTTGCCGATGCGAAGCAAGCCATCGTCTACTTTACCCGTAAGGAGATCAAACTGCCGGAAGTCACCACGCTCAAGCCGGCCGAACCGGTCCAGGTGGAACTGGCCTACCGCAACATTCCGGCGGTGGACCTCAAGGTATATAAGATCGATCTAATGAAGTTTAGCTTGCTAAAACGAAATCTGGCAGGCATTACCCAGATCAATCTGGCGGGCATCCAACCCAGTCACGCCGAAACCCTGGAACTGGGCGATGGCAAGGATTATCGCGACCTGACACGGCAACTGCAGTTGCCACTAAAAGAGGAGGGGGCGTATTTGGTTGTGTGTCGCGGTGAAAATCTGCATGCCAGCGGGCTGGTACTGATTAGTCCGCTGGTCGTGGATGTGCAGGAAGAAGCCGGGGCGGGACGCGTGCGGGTAACGGTAAAGAATCGCGTGACTGATGAATACGTGAATCAGGTGCAGACCAAGGTCATTGGCAGCCGGAACGCGGACTTTGTCAGCGGTGAAAGCGATTTGCGCGGGGTCTTTATCGCGGATAATATCGCGGGGACCAGCACCGTGATTGCCCAGGCCAGCGATGGCAGGTACGCGTTTTTCCGTGGCACGACTGAATTGGGACCGCCCCCCGCGCAACCTAATCAAGCAGAGGCTGCGCCTGCTGCCGATCCCGCCGCCCAACCACCCGGCTCGGCACCCGGTAAGGATGGCTTGTTGATTGAGCAACTGCAGCGGGGGAATGAAATGCTACAACAACGCCAAAAAGAAGTCCTGGACAACAATTACAAGGCTCCCGCCCCCGCGGCGGTCAAGGCGGGGAAGGCGTTTTAGGCCAAACGCCCCCAACCCCGCAAAAAAGTGTTTGCCGCACGAATCTCATGCACCCATTGCCGCGATTTGCGTAAATCGCGGCATTTTTTATTGCCAGCAGCTTACTGCATATTATGTTTTTTTCCATCTAATTCTCATAACCGTTGCATTTTTTGCAAAGGTAATTAACAATTTAACTTAAAGCTTGAATGTGCATTACGCAGACAGTCACAACAACGCTAAATCGCTTCACAAACTGACCTTGTACTCTAAATATTGAAGCGAATCCTTCCGGGCATCTAACCTTTCATCGTCTATCCAACCTGTATTTGCATTTTTAAATTTTTATTTCTCCTAACCCCGATTGGCCCCGCTAATGAACTCGACCATCATGAATCGCACCTCTTTGACACCCCTGGTTGTGTCATTTTTGTCCCAGTGCCTGCGCTCGACAGTTACGGCGGCACTGTTGCTGGGCGGGGTTACCCTATCATCGGCCAGCGCGGCCATCATTCAGTTTGACACGCTCCCGCTGGCAAACATCGATGGCGAGCCTGTCAAAGCCCGCGCCACCTTTACCACCTCCACCGACAGCATCTCGATCCTCATCGAAAATTTGCAGGCCGACCCCAACAGCGTCAAGCAGGTCATTTACGACCTCCAGTTTTTGGTGACAACCGGCCAAAACAGCGGCACCATCGACTCGATTACGGCGGTTGAACGTTCCATTGCCAATGGCGGCAGTTATGCCGATGGGCCCGTCATGGCCCGCACCGGCGCCTTGATTGACTGGAACCTGAACACGGTGGGGACATATTTACATCTTGATCGGCTGACGGTCGCGGGACAAAAGAAGCACGGCATCATCGGTCCCCCCAAGAGCCCAGAAAACTTGTACGTGGATGCCAATAACTCCATTACCGGCGCCACCCACAATCCATTCTTTGGCGGTTCCGCCACATTCTTGCTGAATGTCCCGGGGGTCACGTCGGCATCCTCGATCAAGGATGTCAGTTTTTCCTTTAACACAACGCCCGGCAGCAATGTTCCCGGCGTTGTGCCAGAACCTGGCGTCTACGCCGCACTGGGACTCTTGCTCCCCTTTGTGGCATGGCGGATGCGGCGGGCCTAACCCACCACCTGTCCCTCCGGCAGCTTGATTGACAATAATTTTTATCTGCCCGGCCAGCCGTTTTAACCCCCGGTGGCCGGGCGTTTTTTTTGTGCGATCCGCGGGCTTGCCGACGTTTCCCGGCCTTTGTCCCGGTCTGCTGCCCTTTTCCAGTCAATCATGCTAAAATAATGGCTTACGACACATCGTTCCGTGTGGCCAGCCATGCAATTTGAACATTTGGGACCGTACAAAATCGGCAAACGCCTGGGCCGCGGCGGCATGGGGACCGTGTACGAAGCGGTCAACACCCAAACAGGCGAATCAGCGGCGATCAAAGTGCTAAATCCCGCCCTGGCCGATGAAGAGGGATTTCGCGACCGTTTTGCCGTGGAGATCGAAACCCTCAAAAAGCTGCGCCATCCGCAGGTTGTACGGTTGTACGGTTTTGGCGAGCATCAGGGGATTTTGTACTATGCCATGGAATTGGTCAGCGGTTCTAACCTGGAGGACGAACTGCAAAACGGCCGCCGATTTACCTGGCGCGAAACCACCCAGGCGGGCATCAAGCTCAGCCGCGCTCTCAAGCTGGCCCATGATCACGGGATCATCCACCGCGATCTTAAGCCGGCGAATATTTTGTTAACTCCCGATGGCGATATTAAACTGACGGATTTTGGCATTGCGCGGTTGTTCGGGGGGATGAATCTTACCAGCGACGGCGGGTTGATTGGTACGGCGGAATACATGTCCCCGGAGCAGGCCGAGGGAAAACCCGTCACTTACCAGTCGGATCTTTACAGCCTGGGGGGGGTGCTGTTTGCTATGCTGGCGGGTCGGCCACCATTCCGGGCTAAATCACTCCCCGAAGTTTTGCAAATGCAGCGTTTTGCCGAGGCTCCCCGCGCCACTCAATACGCCCAGGATGTGCCGGCCGCGTTGGCGGATATTATTGCCCGGTTGCTCAGCAAAGCCCCCGCCGCGCGCGCGGCGAATGCGGGACTTTTGGCGCGGGAATTGGCCGCGATGGAGCATGGCCTCTTGGCCCGTTCACAACGCGAAAATGAATCTCCGGCCATCGGTTTTTCGATTTCGCATTCCGAGACACTGCCGGGTGATCCGCAAGGGGAAATTGACTCGCAGCAGCCGACTCGTCTGGCGGATGCCGCAACCGAATTACCCCCCAAGCGGCCGGTCTCTCCCACGGACGCCACCGCGATCCTGGATGAAAAAACAATCGGCCGACCGGCGCAGGGATACGGCACCTTTGTCGAAGGTGTAGCGCAACCCGCTCCCGCGGCGCTGATCAACCGCTTTACTACCGTCGAAGAAGAAGAACAGCGACGCCGCCAACACGCGTTGGCGACCGACCGGCGCAACTTCTTTCTGCAAAGCCTGGCCCTGGGGGGAGCGCTCCTCTTGCTCTTGGGAATGATTGGCTGGATCATGCGCCCCCTCTCGGCGGATCAACTGTTTGAGCGGATCTCCTTGGCGGCCCATTCGGATAATTCCGGCGATCTGCTGGAGCAAGAATCCTTGCTGACCCAGTTCTTACAACGGTTTCCGGACGATCCCCGCCTTGCCCAAGTTAAAAAGTGGCAGGAAGAACTGGATTTATTCCGCGCGGAAAAGCGATTTTTGATTCGTTCGCGCAGGATGGCCCGGGAGGAACAGCTCAGCCCGCTGATCCGCGATTATTTACTGATACTTCAAACCATGAATACCCAGCCCGAATTCGCCCTGGCCGAATTGCGGGCAATTCGGCAATTGTACGGTACGTTACCCCAACCCACCGCCGAAGAGCGGCAATGCCTGGAGTTGATTAACCGGCAAATCACCACCCTCCAAGAAGAAGAGCGAACGATCATTGCCGAGTACGTCATAATGTTGCAGGCGCGATTGGCCGCAGCCCGTCAAATGAGCGTTACCCAACCCGATCAAGCGGCCGAAATCTGCGCGGGGCTTATCACCTTGTATAAAAACCGTCCCTGGGCGATATCCTTTGTGCGCCAAGCGGAGGAATTGCTGGACCGACTCCCCCCCTTAAAGACAGGCCCCGGCGGCCCAGAAACCGTTTCCCCGCCAGTGACGTTACCCTCGGCCGAGACGGGTACTACCACAGCGGATAAAAAGAATTCACAACAGTAACATTTATGCCCGCCGATTTTGGTTATCCCGTGACCCGCTTACGCCGCTTGCGGCAGCATCCTGGACTGCGCGACCTGACCGCGGATGTCCGCCTGCACCCCCGCAATTTGGTTTTGCCCTTGTTTGTGCGCGCCGGAGCCAATCTCCGTCAAGAAATCCCTCCGCTTCCCGGACATGCGCAGCTTTCTCCGGATTTGATCGCCGAGGAGGCCCGAGCCGCCGCGCAACTTGGCCTGGGGGGGGTGTTGTTATTTGGGATTCCCGCCACCAAGGACGCCGAAGGGAGCTCCGCCTGGGATGCCCATGGTCCGGTACCGACGGCCATCGCCCGTATCAAGGAGGCCGCGCCGGATTTGCCGGTCATTACCGATTTGTGCTGCTGCGAATATACCGATCATGGCCACTGCGGCATTCTCAAGGATACCCACGGACGCTGGGACATGGATAATGATGCCACGCTGGAATTACTGGCGCGGCAGGCGGTTTGCCATGCGCGGGCGGGAGTGGACGTCATTGCCCCCAGCGGCATGGTGGATGGCATGGTGGGCGTCATTCGCGCTGCCTTGGACAGTTCCGGATTTAGCCACATACCCATTTTGAGTTACGCGGTAAAATATGCCAGCGCGTTTTATGGACCGTTTCGCGTTGCGGCGGAAAGCGCCCCCATGCTGGGGGATCGCCGCGGTTACCAAATGTCCCCGGCGGCCCAGCCAGGCCAAGCCGTGCGCGAGGCGGAACTGGACCTGCGGGAAGGGGCGGACATGCTGATGGTCAAACCGGGACTCCCCTACTTGGATATTCTAGCTTTATTATCCCGTCATTTTCCCGGTGTCCCGCTAGCCGCTTACCACGTTTCGGGCGAATACAGCAGCGTGTGCGCGGCGGCCAGGGCTGGTTGGCTGGACGAACGGGCTTGCGCGCTCGAAAGCCTAACCGCGCTGCGGCGCGCGGGAGCGGGCATCTTGATTACCTATTGGGCCAAACAAGCGGCGCGGTGGTTGGCCGAATCAACTGTGTGACATCTTACCCTTAATTATCATTTTTTTGGCAAATCATAGACTTTCATGTCCCGCACTCGCAGCCATATCGCTTTTTCCCGCGCGCAACACGTCATCCCTGGCGGCGTCAATAGTCCCGCGCGGGCCTTTGGAGCCGTGGGGGGGGAACCGCTGTTCATTGAACGCGCCCAGGGGTCGGCGCTTTGGGATATCGATGGCAACCGCTATATCGATTATATCGGCTCGTGGGGACCCATGATCGTCGGCCACGCCCATCCGGCGGTGCAGGACGCCATATGCTCAGCCGCCGCGCGGGGAACCAGCTACGGAGCTCCCACCCTGGCCGAGACGGAACTGGCGGAACTGGTGATCGAGGCGGTCCCGGGAATCGAAAAAGTCCGCTTTGTCAATTCCGGCACCGAGGCGACCATGAGCGCAATCCGCCTGGCGCGCGGCGCCACGGGGCGCGCGGGAATTATCAAGTTCTCTGGCTGCTATCACGGCCATGTTGATAGCCTCTTGGTAGCCGCCGGCAGCGCCGCCGCTACGCTGGGCGTGCCAAATTCCCCCGGTGTCACTGCGGGTACCACCGCCGATACGTTGGTGCTGCCCTATAATGACGCCGAAGCTCTGCGGCAGACATTGACCAGCAGGGGAAGTCAAATCGCCGCGGTTATCGTGGAACCGGTCGTGGGAAACATGGGCCTGGTGGCACCGACAGCGGAATTTTTACACGAACTGCGCGATGGGACGGAAAAAACCGGCGCGCTTTTGATATTCGACGAGGTCATGACCGGTTTTCGCCTGGCGTATGGGGGAGCACAAGAGTTGTACGGTATAAAGCCCGACCTGACGACGTTGGGAAAGATTATTGGCGGGGGGCTGCCAGTAGGGGCCTATGGGGGCCGGGCGGACCTAATGAATCACGTATTGCCAGCGGGCAAAGTGTTTCAGGCGGGAACCCTCAGTGGTAATCCCTTGGCAATGGCGGCGGGAATAGCCACACTCAGTCTTTTACGGGCCGATCCTCCTTATGAAAAACTAGAGCGGGAAAGCGCGCGACTGGCCCAAGGACTGGCTGACGCCGCCACCGAGGCAAAGCTGCCGCATCGCGTGGCCCGCGTGGGAAGCATGCTCACGCTATTTTTTATTGACCGCCCCGTAACAGATTGGTCCGTTGCCGCCTCGTGCCGCACGGATCGGTATGCGCGGTTTTTTTGGGAGATGATCGAACGCGGGGTGTATTTGCCCTGCAGCCAGTACGAGGCTCTATTTGTCTCCGCCGCCCACAGCGCGCGGGATATCGAATACACCATCGAAGCCGCGCGCGAGGCTCTGGCGGTGGTGGCGGTGAATATTCCTTGATTTATTCACCTTGATCCCGTGAGAGTGCGGCGCGGCCTGGAAATTTAACACTTATTCATCATGATGCTCTCCGAAGTTGACCACCATCGACTGACCCGGGCCGCCATCGCCGCGGGGACAAATGCCTACGCCCCGTATTCCCATTTTCAGGTCGGCGCCGCGATTCTCTGCGCGAATGGCCAAATCATCACCGGGGCAAATGTCGAGAATGCATCGTACGGCTTAACCATTT
Source organism: Pirellulales bacterium (assembly GCA_033762255.1). NCBI lineage: Bacteria > Pseudomonadati > Planctomycetota > Planctomycetia > Pirellulales > Pirellulales bacterium. The sequence continues at coordinate 31,219 of JANRLT010000022.1, forward strand.
GCGCGGAACGCGCGGCGGTCTGCGCCGCCAATGCGGTTGGCTTACGAATCTTTACCGCGATCGCCATTGCCACCGCGGGAGGAGCCGCCCCCTGCGGAGCTTGCCGCCAGGTGCTAGCCGAGTTTGCCCCTCAATTGCCCATCATCTTGGTGGATACCACGTCCGACACTTGGGTGGACACGAACCTGGGCCTCTTGCTGCCGATGCAATTTTCGGCGGCAAATTTCCAGGAATAGGCATTTTTAATCTGGGATTTACTTGGAAGGCGGCTCCTCGGTGGTGGCCGACGTTGCATCGCCCGCGGACGTATTGGCGGAGGGCGCGGCCGTGTCCAAACCGGGATCCACGGCTGCCGGGGAGTTATCTCCCGTCGCCGCTTTTGGGTTCGCCTCAGGTTGCGTTACCGTACCAGGCGCGTCAGCGGCGGGCTGATCCGCCGGCTGGGCAGAAGATGTCGCCGGACTGTTTATCCCCGGAGTGGAAGACGGGGATTCACTGGATTGATCCCTCTCTTGACTCTTGGGGACAGAATCCGTTGCTGGGGTAGAATTCTCCGGGGTGGAGGGGTTTTTGCTGGCATTAGCGGGATTTGGCTGTTGATCATTCCCTGCCGGGGTAGCCGAATCAGAATTTGCCGGATCGCCGCTCTCCTCATCTTCATCGTCATCCGCGCCTTGATTGGCGGCATCTTCCGGGTGTATCTGGGGCATTAACTCGCGCGCGGCTTTTTCCAAGGCCTTGTCCCGTCGTAGTTGGAACGCCTGATTTTCCACCGCTTGGGCCCGGTCATGAATGATTTGTTCTTTTAATACCTCGGAGTTGGTGCTGAGAAATATGCCAGCCACGCAGGCGGTCATAAAGGATGCCAGGTTGCCCCCTAACATCGCCCGGAACGCCAGGCGGGCAAAGTCCTTTTGCCGATTGGGCGCCAGCGCCCCCAGCCCCCCGATTTGAATACCGATCGAGGCAAAGGTGGAAAAGCCGCACAGGGCGTAAGTGGCGATAATCTGCGAACGAATTCCAATCACCAGGGATTTCTCGTCAAGATTGGGTTTGCTGAAATCGCGGGGAATCCATTCGCTAAGCAGGGCGTAGGCGTTTAGCTCGGACAAGAGGACGCGAATACCCAGCAGCGAACCGACTTTTTCGCAGTCCTTCCATTCGATCCCCATGCACCAGGCTAGCGGAGCAAATATATAACCGAGTCCCTGCTCGATCGTCCAGACATTTTCTGCATGAAAATAGGTGCCGACCAAATAGACCAGGTCATTGGCCAGCGAAATCAGCGCCATAAATGCGATCAGCATGGCCGCCACATTCAGGGCCAATAGCAGCCCATCCCGCGCGCCATTGGTCGCGGCGTGCAGGATATTTTCGCCGCTCGGTTCTAATTGGACATCCAGCGTGCCGCGCGTTAGCGGTTCCTCGACTTCCGGCTGCATAATTTTCGCTATCACAAGTCCCGCCGGAGCGGACAACAGCGATGCCGTCAGCAGATGCAAGGCGCTGATGCCCATGCCAATAAACGCGGCCATGACTCCGCCGGCTATCGTGGCAAATCCCCCCACCATCACCGCCATTAGTTCCGACTGGGTCATCATTTTTAGGTACGGTTTGACCAACAGCGGAGCTTCGGTCTGGCCGACAAAGATATTCGCCGCAGCGGATAGGCTTTCCGCCCCGGATGTCCCTAGCGTTTTTTGCATCACAAAGGCGATCAGCTTGACCACCGCCTGCATGACGCCCAGATAGTACAGAATGGACATCAGCGACGAGATGAAAATGATGGTAGGCAATACCTTAAAGGCAAAATGAAACTCGTGAAATCGTGGACCGAACACAAATTCCGCCCCCGCGTCGACATTATCCAGAACCACGACAATGCAATTACCTAAAATATTGAAAAAATGGTATCCTTGCGCGGTATTGAGCACGATATAGCCTATCGCCAACTGCAACAGCACGCCCAGAATCACCAAACGCAAATCGACGCGTGTCTTATTAGCGCTGAGAAGCCATGCCAGAAACAACATCAAAAACAACCCGCCAAGGCTAATCAGTTGAGGCGATTGCATGGGAATTACTCATTAAAAGAAGTTGCCAGTGCCCGCGCCAGGCAAATTTGCCCGCGCGAACCACCGGGAAGTCGTTATTTCCGGGACCAGCCAAGTTTGCTACAACAAACGGACAAGCGAAAAGATGTGGCAAATTAACGCGCTCACCGGGACCACCAGCAAACGCGAGTCGCAATCCAGGGGGGACCCACAGGACCAGTTAGTTCTCTGCCCCTCTAATCAGCCTTTCCCCTTGCCGCTATCGTAGCAGATGGCAGGGGAGTATCCAGGGATTCAGGATCAACAAACAATTATTTTTAAGCGGGGCTGTTTTTTGCCGCCAGTTTTTCCACCCACTCTTTGGACGCGTCACCTATTGCCGTGATACCCAGCCATCATTTTGCCGACCAACTACAACTTGCCGCGGAGCGAAATTTGCTTAGCCCGGGCAGTATCGCCCATTTGCGGCAATGGCTTACCGAGCCGCGCTATGCCGAATATGTGCCACAGATTCAGAAACTATTAGCAAATGATTCATATGCTGAGTTGGAGGCGGCATTTTGGACCACAATTCCGTTTGGAACCGCGGGACGCCGGGGAACGATGTATCCCGTTGGCCCCAACGCCATCAACGACCGGACCATCGGAGAAAGCGCGCGTGGGTTAGCCGATTATCTATTGTCGTTGTCTGCCGAAGCGCGCCTAGCGGCGGCGGGGGAATCCGCGCCGCTAGGAGGTGTTTTTTATTCTCCGACGGCCCCCCCCGGCGTGGCTATTGGTTATGATACGCGGCACCGCTCGCGCGACTTTGCCCGTTTGTGCGCGGAAATTCTGGCAGCCGCGGGATTACAGGTGGCGTTTTTAGAAGATTTTCGCGCAACGCCCGAATTGGCATTCACCGTCCGCGCGCTCCGTTGCCAGGCGGGCGTCATGATAAGCGCCAGCCATAATCCCCCCACCGATAACGCGATCAAGGTCTTTGGACCGGACGGCGCGCAAATACGCCCCCCATTTGATGAATTGCTGATCGCCTTTGTCAACCAAGTCGTGGAGATTCCACGCTTGGATTTTGACACAGGCCTTGCCCAAGGTCGAATTACCCTGGTGCAAGCAAGCATGGACCGAGGCTATCAGCAGGCGGTGCTGGCGTTGGCCTCGCCGGAAAATCTGGAAATCGGTCCCACCTCCGGCAATTACCCAGACTTGCGGCTCTCCCCCCGGATTCGCGCGCAGCTCAAAATCTTGTACACGCCGCTGCATGGCGTTGGGTTGACCTCCGTCGCGCCGGTGTTACAGCAGGCGGGATTTACGGACCTAGAAGTTTACCAACCCCACGCCGCGCCGGATGGCGACTTTCCCCATGTGCGGGGGCACGTGGCTAATCCGGAAAACCCCGCCATCTTTGATGATCTGCTTCCCACCGCCAGGCGGATCAGCGCGGATCTGATCCTGGCCAGCGACCCCGATGCCGATCGCTTGGGGGCTCTCGCGCGGAGGGATGCCTGTTCCGCGAATGACTGGACTTATTTGACCGGGAATCAAATAGGCGGACTTTTGGGAGAGTGGCTGCTGGCGCGCCGTCGCGCGCAGGGCAAGCTGAGTCCGCGTGATTTTGTGGTCAAAACCCTGGTCACCAGCGACTTGCTGGCCAGCCTGGCCGCCGACTATGGCATCCAAGCCGTGGGTGATGTGTTGACCGGGTTTAAGTGGATTGGCCAGGCAATCGATCACTATGGCCCCGAACATTTTCTGCTGGGGACGGAAGAAGCGCATGGGTACTTGGCGGGAACTTACATTCGTGACAAGGACGCGGCGGTGGCCGCGTTACTACTCGCCGAGTTTGCCGCCGCACTCAAAAATCAGGGCAAGTCCCTGGTCGCGGCCTTGGACGAATTGTACTTGCGCGTGGGTCTGCATCTTGAACGGTCGTTTGCCTACACACTGCCGGGAGCGGCGGGCATGCAACTGATGGAGGTGGTGCTCTCCGCGTTTCGAACGGAGCCTCCCGACCGGTTGGCCGGGCAATCCGTGGCGACGATTCGCGACTATCAAACGGGTATATTGACGCGCTTTGCCGATAAAATCGCCGGCACGGATGCCAGCGACGAGTCGTTCACCGGCCCCCGCGCGAATATGCTTGTCCTGGAATCGGGCAACCCGGGAACGCGGATTGCAATTCGCCCCAGCGGGACCGAGCCTAAACTAAAGTTTTACCTGTTTGCCACCCTCCCACCAGGTGAATTGACGGATTTGCCCGCTGCCAAGGTCAACTTGAGCCAGCGGCTAGAGAACATGGAATCCGAACTGCGAGATTACGTGAATCGGGTGATTTCAACCTACGAGGTCCAAGGCTCCCGTTCCATGAAGGTTCCCCCCACTTCATAGCAATTCGCCGCCAATCGCCGACACCGGGCGATGCGCACATTTTTCTTTCCTAAATTTCCCAGCCATAGGATTGCGGTCTCTCGCGGGTACAACTCGATGGGACTAAGAAACGCAATTCCACCTCGTGAAATATCACAACAATAGGTCGGTATGCTGTCATTCTCCCGCGGAATCGACGGCAGCCCACCGGTCACTTCCAATGTCACTGGTTGGCGAAAATAGAGTCGCGCATATTGGCGGCGATCATCGTATTTTGATACGGTGATGCCTTGCTTGGACAAGAATTCATCCAAGGGCCACGGTGGCAAAACGCGTTGAACGGCTTGTTCCCGCATATGTTCCCTAGTTGCGAATAGTCTTGATCCAGCAATCCAAATACTCTGGATCAAACTGCGAGGCCGATTGGCTGGATTGGTGGGTGATGGCCTGCTCGATCGATAAGGGGCGGCGATAGGGTCTTTGCGCGGTTAACGCGTCAAACACATCCACAATCGCGCAGATTCGAGCGGTCCAATGGATTTCCCGATCCCGCAGACCCACGGGATAACCCGATCCGTCGGGCTTTTCGTGATGATGGTAAATCATCAACAATTGGTCCTTGTCCAGGTTGGGATTAGCGCAGACCTCTTCAAATCCCCACCGTGGATGGTTCATCAATAATTCGCGCTCGGTGGATGACAACCGCCCCGGTTTTTTTAGCAAATCCTGGTGAATCAGGCGTTTACCCAGATCGTGCAATAAAGCTCCCTGGGCCAGCGCGGTTAAATGTGATTTATCGCTAATACCAAGGCGTTTCAACAAAATCACCGCATAAACACTAACATTGGTAACATGGGTAAAAGTATCCCCATCATGCAGCAAGAGTGAACGAACAAACGCGGCACTTTCCCGCTGGTTGTCGCATGCATCCAAGATGGCGTCGGCCAATCCCGCACTTTCCCGCAACATGCTTTCCGTACCGGGTGATTTCCAGGCTTTGGAAAAACCCGCCTTGGCCACCTCGCGGGCAATGGCAAAATGGACTTCCGGCGGCATACTGGCCTTGGTAGCCAACATATCTTCAAATTGGCCATGTAGTACGCTAGCTTCCTCGGCAGTCGTGTAGAGCGAAAGTATTCCCGATCGCTGCAAAGTCAGCAGATCAGATCGGCTGGGGGGAGAATCAGGGCGACAATACAATTGTCGTCGCCCATGACGAACCAGATAAAGGTTGACCTGAATCGCCGTGGGTGGAAATAATGCCGCAAGGCGAATCGGTATCATGGCAACCTGCCCGGTAGCCAACGCAGGGAATTCGCTTGCCGCGCGGCGCAAAAGGCGCGTGGCAGGCAAGTTAGGAATGTTTCCACAGTTCTGTAAATCAACTACGGAAACATAACTTACAAAATTGCTGCGTGCGAATTTTTTTCGCCAAAACCTTACTGTCTGCCTTCCGCAAAATCGGCATGATAGGCATTTCCCGCGCGTGGGTCGCATGAGCGAGCGGCAACCGGTTTTACCGTTGGATGGTGTGAAAAATCCGGTCTCCGGCGTCTCCCAGCCCCGGCACGATATATTTATGGTCGTTTAATTCCGGATCGATGGCGCAGACATGAATGTCGACCTCGGGGAGTTGATCCCGCACGTGATTGATGCCATCCTGGGCCGCGATAATCGCCAAAAGTTTTAGCCGCGGCACATTCCATTTTTTGAGAATTTGCAAAGCCGCCACCGCCGATCCCCCCGTGGCCAACATCGGATCCACCACCAACGCCAAATCCACCGGTTGGCTCGCCGGCAGTTTACTATAGTATTGCACGGGTTGGGCGGTGGCTTCATCCCGGTAAACCCCCAAATGCCAGACCTCGGCGTCGGGAATGAGATTTAAGATGCCATCCACCATGCCCAATCCCGCGCGCAAGATGGGGACCAGGCCGATCCGTTGCCGCAGAACCGCCCCCTGGGTCATCGTCAGGGGTGTTTGCACCGAAACCGTGGTGAGCGGCAAATCTTGGGTGGCCTCATAAGCCAACAACACCGACAAACGTTGAATGAGCCGGCGAAACTCGGCGGGGGGAGTGGATTGGTCGCGCAAGTTGGCCAGATGATGCTGGATAAGCGGATGCGTGGCACAAGAGACATGTTCCTGCATAAAACTTCCATTCGCCAGGGCAATCCAAAGAATTTGAAATTTTCATTCATACAATCTGAATGTAGATGGTAGGCATGCCTCCGAACAGCGTAATTTTATAAATTTTTACGGGTATGGGGTTGTATTTGTCGGGCTGATGAATTTAAGGCATTCATCCCCAAATAAAATCAGGGTTAGCCAAAAAGGCCAACCCTGAGGGAATTCGTGGCGATGACGAATTTAATTTTTTCAATAAAGAAGAATCAGCGGTTAGGCCATCCGCACAGCCCGCCGACGCCAAGCCAAAGCGGCTACGGCACCCAGGCCTAACAGCACGTAGGTGGAGGGTTCGGGAATAACGACCTCGCCAATGGCTTCCAGGGCATTGATGTCAATATAAGCCCGTTCGTTGGGCCCCAAACCAGCAAGACCCAAATCCGAAAGGGCATAAGCATGATCCCACAAATGCCCGCCATGGAATAAAAATCCGGAACCACCGCTGGCCGTCATCCAAAAGATCTCGCTGCCGGTCGCGTAATACCCATCGGGATCGGCGGGATCGGGCATCTGGCGGATGCTAAAGATGATGCTATCGCTAATTCCAGCGTTGCCAGCGGGATCGGATTCGCTTTCAAACCGCATGTTGGTGCCGACAATATCCCGGACCATCAGCGCGTCCAGATTGACCGCTTCACGCCAGATCAGGTTATCGCCATGGCTATCCATCGCGGTGGTGGGAACAGGTCCCAAGAGAGCCTCGACCGCGGAAACCACGGCCGCATGGCTGATGTAGGGGACGCTGGTCGCGGCCAGATCATAACTAAAGACCGATGCTCCCGCGCCTCCTAGCACATCAACATCGAGAGAGTACTTGTCCGAGTCGGCGGTAACCCCCGGCTCTGGCCCCCAAACCTCCAGGCCATCCACATCGCGCGGAACGGGCATGCCGTTGACTCGCGGGGCGGGAGCCCAAACGTGTTGAATGGCAAAGCCATTAAACGCACCGGATTCCTCGACCGAGATGTCCCCGGAACCACCAATCACATTACCATTGGTCAACAACACCGGACCGGAAAACGGAATCAGAGGAATGGTCGAGGGTTTTTCCAAAATCCGTCCCGCCGTGGGCGTTGCAATATAACGTGCGACGGTGTCATCAATCGAAAAAATCAAATGCGCGCGATCGGGATAAATGACCCCACGCGGGGTAAACTGCAAAAGCTCGGTGTAGAGGGCGTCACCGCTGTTTCCCAGGGCGTCAACTTCTTGTTCCCGGGGAAAGTTCGGCCCGCGCGTCCCGCTAAAATCGACCCCATCCAGCACCCCGCCGATACCATCCCAGGCAATGACTTGTTCCGGGTCCGGGATCGGGGCAATGTTTAAGTCAATATCGTGGGAATATTCCTTGCCAAAGACCAAGGCGGGGTCAATCACTCCCTTGCCCACGGCTGGAAAGGCACCCGGCGGCAGCATGACCGGGGTGTAGGGAATGGTCGCCAAAACAGGACCGGCATACAGCAAAGAGACCAACGGCGCAACACGAATCAATTGTTTCAGCTTGCGATTCATTAGACTCGCTCCTTTCAGGAACAGGGCCAGGCAAAGAATGGTCGATGTGGCTTGGCCCTTGCCGCACAGACCCACATTAGTGCTAATCAGCAATCACAGAAACGTATTTTTGGAGGCGTGTAACTACTTAATACCAAAGATTTGCGTTTTCCCGCATTACTGTTGATTGCAATGTACCCACCCCTTGACAAGAGCACAACAATTTGGCGCATAAATCTTTGTGTTATTTAGAAAATAAAATAATAAGAGGCCAGTAATTTCCTGGCATTTGTTCATTAGAATTTAATAGCAACTCAATTAATCACAAACCATTTTGCCGCTAAAGTTGCAGGGTATTTAAAGAAGCGCTCCCATCAAACTTTCTTTTCCCACGGCACAATGCTGATTTTGCCCCCTTTCTCCAGGACCGCCATCTTAACTTGGGATAGGTTTTCTAAACCTAATTGATTCCGCGCCGCCTCTAAAATATCGTCCGGATGAATTAGTTCCAGGCGTAAACGATCCTCTTGCAGTTTGCCATCTTTGAGCAAAATGAGGGCGTTGCCATCCAAAAGCGGTTCGGTCACCGGTAAATAAAATTTAACGAGGGACAAAGCCACATCCCAACCCACCAACGTCATAATTAGTAATATACTGTTTGTGAGGGAATGATCGCTTCCCACCATGGCTTGTTGTGTGGTTTCACTAATAAGGAGAACCAGTACCAAGTCAAAGACAGTCGCTTGCGACAGCGTACGCTTTCCCGCCACGCGAAAAATGACAAACACAAATAGATAAACCACGGTGCCGCGAATAATTGTGTCCATGGCGATTTATGGATAGACCCATTGCCGTAAACGTAAGGGTTCATCGCCATCGGGCCAAATAAGAGATTCGTGCCAACCCGCTTGCTGGTGTTGGTAATCGCAAGTAATGGCAATTTTGTCAGCGCCATCCGTTGCAAATACGAAAGTTACACGGTCTTCCCCCACCCTGGTTCGCAAGGGTTGCGGCTTGAATTCATCAATTTCAACCCCTCGTATAAAATTATTTGCCAGCGCAAGTTCGCAGGTTTCTTGGTGTTCCAAGTCACCCAGAAATATCTGAAGTTTTGCGGGGGCGGCATACCGGGCTAGCCAGTCATATTCAATCGTCGCGGATTTACCCCGTGCCGTTGCCCCGGAAATCCACCCTTGACCAAATCCCCCCGCCAAACCCGCCAAAAGTGCCAAGCTAAATATCAACCAAGCGCCCCGAAAGACATAAAACTCCATTTTTTGCCACTGCAACTTTTTCGGCTGCTCCAAGTCCAATGTATCCATAAAAAATCTCCAGCGAATGCCAGCTCAGGGGTCTCTGGCATCCGCCGGAGTTATTGGGTGATTCCCATGAGGGGGGCACTTATGATGCCGCGTCGGTTCCCGCGACTTTGACCAGCTTGTTATATAAACCCAAAATTAAAAAAGTCGGAGCCCATTGGCCCACAAATACGCTGGCTTGACGACGGCCGCATAATTGTAAAACCAATGATGTGCCAATGGAGGCCGTGGCCGCCCACAAAAAAAGGTCGGATGGCAATTTGGCTGTTTGCTGTTCAATGGTGCGCGCGACCTGTCCTTCGCGATGTTCATGGCGGGAAGGCTCATTGCCGGATATTCCCGACCAGTTTGTACCGGCGTTGCGAGTGGATGTGGGTGACATGCTGAGTACTCCTTAAAATAATGGCGTGCGTTAATGGCGAACGTGTTTTGGTGAGTTTGGAAATTCGACCGATGGCGGAACGTGCCAATAAGCCACCTGCATTTTTTGTGCCGCAGCCTCATGGAGCGCGCATGAATCTTGCAATTAACGTTCTTTGAATAAATTGTTGAATAACGTCCGCGAGGGTTGTGGACAAATTCAAACCGCTTAGTTCATAAACTAGCCACTTTTATTATTTGGTACGGCCTTTCCCTTGTTATCGGTGGATGATCTTTCTATCGTTTTAAAGCTGGCATGATAACTGCACATTTTCTTACAAACATTAAGGAGACAAATCATGCCGCGCGGTTCAAAAGACAAGTACACTGATAAACAAAAGCGCCAAGCCGAGCATATTGCCGAGTCCTATGCCAAACGGGGTGTTGGCAAAAAAACCGCCAAAAGCAGAGCCTGGGCAACCGTGAATAAAACCAGCCAGGGGGGTGAAAAACCAGGCGGAGGAGGCTATGGCAAGCCTAAAATTTCCACAAAAGGCACCACAAAACGAAAAGCGGCTCGCAAAAAACGATCCGGATAATTCAGCAAACAATCGCTTTTTTGGAAAATATTTCTTTAGAATTTCTGCTTGCTTTTAGGCCAGGGGATCGGGCATAATCTATTGAGGCCCGCGGTTGATGGTTGACATGCCAAACCTCGGTTCTTCCCACCTTTTTGGTTGCCCCGCTTATTGCCCACGGCAACTATCGTGACTGTTGTGTCCCACTTTTGGTCATTTGCACCTATGCGCGCAGCTTTTGCATTTTTGTGCTGTCACCGCAACTGTATCCGCTATGGCTTATTCCTATTTACCGTATTGATCGCGGGGACCGTATTCGCCGCGGAACCTCCTTCCTTTGCCAATGATATCGTCCCGCTATTAACCAAAGCTAGCTGCAACCAAGGAGCCTGCCACGGCAAAAATGACGGTCGCAACGGCTTTAAGCTATCACTGCGGGGGTATGCCCCCGATTGGGATTGGGAACGCTTGGTCAAGGAATCACGCGGACGGCGAATCAATTTGGCGGCTCCGGAGCAAAGTTTGCTGTTACGCAAGGCCAGCGGTCAAGTTCCGCATGGCGGCGGCGCGCTATTGCCCGTTGACTCCCCCGGCTATGATCTGCTCAAACAATGGATCGCCGCCGGCGCGCCTTCCTTAACCGGCAACGAGCCTCAAGTCAGTTCCTTGGAACTTACCCCGGGACCACAAATCCTGAACGTGGGTGATCAACGGCAAATTCGGGTACAGGCACGCTACACGGATAACACCGTGCGCGACGTTACCTGGCTCACGCAATTTTTTAGCAATGATGGAAATGTCATCGATATTCAGCCGACCGGGCTATTAACAGCGGTGCGTCCCGGCGAGACCAGCATTCGGGCGCATTTTATGACGCAGGTGGAGACCTGCGTCATGACCGTGCCCATGCCGGGTGTTGCTGACACCCAGGCTGATACCGCCACCATGCCGACCCCCGCGGGATTTATCGATGAATGGATCTTTAAAAAGCTGTCAGCGCTACGAATACCGGCTTCGCCCGACGCCACCGATGTGGAATTTATGCGCCGCGTTTATCTGGATCTGATTGGCACGTTGCCCACGGCAGCGGAAGTCCGCCAATTTATACAAAACCCCTCGACCAACAAGCGGGAACAGTTAATTGATCAATTATTGGCACGACCGGAATACATTGACTATTGGACGTTGTTTTATGCCGATCTGTTGCAAAATCGCCGCGAACGTGACCATGATGTTCGCGGGGCCAAGGATGTCCGCCGATTTCAGGCCTGGATACGCCAAAAGGTCGCGGACAACACCCCCTGGGATCAACTGGCGCGGGAGGTTCTAACCAGCCAGGGAAGCGCGGATGAGCATCCTGCCGTGGGGTACTTTGTGGTTACGGTCGGTGAAAAACAACGCGCGGACGAATCTGAAGTGGTCGCCAGCGTCGCCCAGGCGTTCTTGGGAACGCGGATTGGCTGCGCTCAATGCCATAATCATCCGCTCGAGCGTTACACACAGGATGACTACTACCACTTTGCCGCATTCTTTGCCTCGTTAAAACTAAAACGGGAAAACAGCCGCGCGGGGGCAACAGAGCTTACATTTGAATGGCAGGATAAAAATCAAAAAATAGCGGCCCGCCAACCGCGCACCGGCAAAATGATGCCGCCGCAAACCTTGGATCGCCAACCGGCGGAGATGGGGGATAAGCTGGACCCGCGGGAGAATCTAGCAAAATGGATCACCGGTGCTGGCAAAGAGCAATTTGCCTCGGCCATGGTCAATCGCCTGTGGCGACATATGTATGGGACGGGATTAGTGGAACCCGTGGATGACCTGCGGGCCAGCAATCCTCCCAGCCACCCCGAATTAATGCATGCCCTGACGGACTTTTTTATCTCGCACAACTACGATGTAAAGGCGCTCCTGCGGGAGATGGCGAATTCCCGCGCTTATCAGTTATCCTCGCGAACCCTCCCGGGCAACGCGGCCGATTCCAAGTTTTACTCACACTATGCGGCGCGGCGCTTACCAGCGGAAGTTCTCTTTGACGCAATCTGCCAGGCGACCGACCAAGCTCAGGATTTCGCTGGCTATCCGCGCGGCCTGCGGGCCATTCAATTACCCGAGCCAAAAGTCGAATCGTATTTCCTCAGCCAATTTGGTCGTTCTGATCGCGTGACCGCCTGCGCATGCGAGCGTAAAAATGATTTAAGCGTGACGCAGCTCTTGCATCTGCAATGTGGTCCGGAACTATGGGACAAAGTGACCGCGGGGGAGGGACGGCTGGCAAAATTGCTGGCACCCGGCGACCCAGCCGCTGCCAGCACAACTACATCAGAATTGCCGGAGAGCGCCGAACAGGCCATGATCGAAGAACTATACCTGCACACGCTGTCACGATTTCCGGAGGGGGCGGAAATGAAAAAACTTAGGCAGGTAAGACAGTCCTCCCATAACAAAACCGAATTTTTTCAAGACCTGTTTTGGGCTCTGCTAAATAGCAAAGAGTTTTCCTTTAATCACTAACAACCTTAGCCTTCTGGCGGTCGACCATGCTTGATTTTTATCTTGGCCGGGATAAGCGATCGTTCTGCTCTGGAACCACGCGACGGGACTTTATGCGCGTGGGGGGCCTAGGTATGTTGGGCCTGGGGTTGGCGGACATTTTAAAGTTGGAGGCCTGCGCCCAAGAAGCCCATATCCAGGGAACGCCTAGCGCGCCCCGCGCTAAAAGCGTCATTTTAGTGTTTTTAGGCGGAGGGCTATCCCACCACGACACCTTTGATATGAAGCCCGGCGCTCCCGCGGAAATCCGCGGCAAATACGGCTCTATACCCACCAAGATCCCCGGTCTGTCCATTTGCGAATTACTACCGAAAATGGCGGATGTCATGGACCGGCTGACGCTGGTACGCAGCGGCGCGCATCATAACGACCATCACGAGACCGCCACCAATTGGGTGCTATCGGGGCGTTTTGGCTCCCCTTTTGGCGACTTTCCCGCCATTGGCGCGGTCGTTTCGCAGCAATTGGGCTTTCGCGGCGTGCTCCCCCCCTATATGGCCATCCCGAAAAACCCGTCCTTTACATGGGAACTGGGAAAAAGCGCGTTCCTGGGGGGGCGGTATGAATCCTTTGCCACGGGGGACCCAAACAACCAAAATTTCCAGGTCCGCGACCTCAGTCCCGCGGGAAACGCCGCCGGGACGCGCCTGGAACGGCGTGAATCACTGCTTGCCGCGGTTGATAGCCTGCAACGCCAAGTCGAGGGAAATGATCAAATCGCCACTTATGATGAGTTTCGCAGACGCGCAGCCAACATGGTCTTAACGCCCGAGGCCAAAAAGGCATTTGATATCAAAAGCGAGGATGAAACCCTGCGTGATCGATATGGCCGCAACACTTTTGGCCAAAGCTGCCTCTTGGCTCGGCGCTTGATCGAGCACAACATTCGCTTTGCCACCGTGAACTATGGCGGCTGGGACCACCACGGCAAAATCTTTGAAAATCTTGACAACAAACTCCCGGAGTTTGACCGCGGCTTTTCCGCCTTGATTGAAGATCTGGACCAGCGCGGCCTGCTCAAAGACACCCTGGTCGTGTGCATGGGTGAGTTTGGCCGAACACCCAAAATTAACAAAGACGCGGGGCGCGACCACTGGGGACCGGCGGCATCGCTGTTGTTCGCGGGGGCGGGGATCGCGCGGGGCAAAATTATCGGCCAGACCGACCGCACCGGATCGCAAGTCCTGGAACAGCCTATCGCCCCGGCGGATGTGGCCCATACTATTTTAACGGCCCTGGGCATCAACCCCGATATCGAACTGACCACGCCGGATGGACGGATCATTCCCATTCTAGATAAAGGGGAATTTGTGCGGGAACTGTTTGTTTAGTCAGGTCCATGTCATTGCCTTGATTCATTTTTAATTTTCTAACCACCACCCCCAGGAGCCATTATGGCGGCCAACTCGCCTTTTTTGTTACCGATGTGCCGCTGGCTGGGAAGCGGACTAGTTGGCGTATGCCTAGCGGCGGCCCCCTTGGGGGCGGAAGAAACTCCGGACAAAGACAAAGCCCCCAAACCCCCAGAGTTGAAGCTGTCCGTACCATTGGCGATTCCGCATGACTATCAAGGCATGTTGATTTTGCGCGGACAACGGCTGCAATCCTGCAAAGAAGTAAAGTCCGCGCAGGGCGGCGTCACGGTAAAACTAGTAAAGGCTGAGGCTTCTAAACCGCCACAAGATGTCGAAGCGTCCGTCGCGGGAGATTCATTCGTCGAGCTGGAATTGCAGCTTTCCGCCCCTCTTGATGCCGGGGAAATCCCCTTAACCGTGGTTACGGATCAGGGAGAGGCCACCTATCAAACACAAGTGATCCCGCGTGAGAAATATTTGGAACAACGGGAACCGGCCGGGGGATTTAAAGACGCCCAGGATTTGCCACTTGATCAAGTGGTTGTGGGAAAAATCGATGCTCCGCGCGATGTGGACGTGTTTCGCCTTCAACTCATGAGTGGAAAGAAATATGTGCTAGAACTTAGTGCCGCTAGGCGCGGTTCTCCCTTGGATGCCCATTTGACCCTCTTTGATGACCGCGGGCGGATCCTGGTCGTCAATGACGATGCCCCGGGGACGCGCGATCCGCGGTTGGAGTATACGGTCGCGACGGATGGCGTTTATTATTTATCGGTGATTGACGCCAACGATTTGGGAAGCAATATACACGACTATGTGCTAAGTTTGCGGGCGGAGTAATCATTAGCCCCGTTCCATTTACCCTGGCGGCAAGTCCCTAATACCCCCCGGCGGGAGCGCTGGTGGTTGCCGCCAACGGGGTCAAATTCAGCCTTTTGCGGCATTCATCTAGGATTTCCGCCGTCCGGCTCGTGCCGCAGCGGGTCGCGCCCAATTCCCGCGCGGCTAGGACCATGTCCAGGTCGCGCAGTCCCCCGGCCGCTTTTATCTGCACATGCGGGGCGGCATAAGCCCGCATCAGCCGCAAATCGTCCAGCGTGGCGCCGCCGCTGCCGAATCCCGTCGAGGTCTTTACCCAATCCGCGCCCAAATCCGAGCAGATTTTGCACAATTCGCGTTTGTGCGCGTCGGTGAGATAGCAATTTTCAAAAATGACTTTTACTTTTTGGCCCGCGTCGTGGGTGGTCTGAATGATGGGGGCTAATTCCGCCGTCAAATAATTCCAGCGCTCGCTGACCGCCTGGCTGATATTGATGACCACATCCAGTTCCTCGCAGCCATCGGCCAGGGCCTGGCGGGCCTCGGCCAGCTTGACCGAGGCATGTTGTCCCCCGTGGGGAAAGCCAATCACCGTGCTTACCCGCACCGTGCCGCCGCGCAAAATGTTCGCGCAGCGGGTAACGGCATAGGGCAAAATGCAGACGCTAGCCACATCATAATCGAGCGCCAGACGACAGCCCGCGTCTAATTGCTCCTCTTTTAACGCGGGGGTCAATAGGGCATGATCGATCAACTTGGCGATTTCCGCGTATGTCCACGACATGGTTTTAACTCTACGCCAGGGAATTATCTTTATAGCGCTTCCCCGCGATTTTAGGCAAATGCGGGGAAACCGCAGGGATCTCACCATTGGACAGGGCAATTTCAAGGTGTCAAGCGGGGATGGGGGATGATTTTGTGCATCGCTTGATTTTCGCGCTTTGCCTCCGAATGATTGATTTCAGTGGATTGAATGCCAATCTTTCTGTTTTCCCCCTGGATAAGCCTTATGTTTCAGGTTAGAAAATCGAACGCGCGCGGCCATGTTCAGCATGGTTGGCTGGAGTCTTTTCACACGTTTAGCTTTGCCGATTACCACGATCCCCAATGGACCGGCTACCGCCATCTGCGCGTTATCAATGATGACTGGATTATGCCCGGACAGGGCTTTGGACAACATCCCCACCGCGACATGGAAATCATTACCTACATGCTGGAGGGAGAACTGGAACACCGCGATTCCCTGGGGAATGGGCGAATCTTGCGCGCGGGAGACGTGCAGTACATGGCGGCGGGAACGGGAATCCTCCACAGTGAATTTAACCCCAATCCCGCCACGCCGACGCACTTGCTCCAAATTTGGATCAAGCCCGACACCCGTGGAGTCGCTCCCCGCTATGCGGAAATGTCATTAACGGATCAACAACCCGGAACGTTGCGGCTGGTCGCCAGCGCGGATGGCCGCGCGGGGTCGATCTTGATTCACCAGGACGCCGATTTGTGGATCGGCAAATTGAATACCGGTCAAGAAGTTTTCCATTCTCTCAACGAGTCTCGACACTTGTGGCTACATGTGGCCACGGGCGAAATCACCGTGAACGGCCAGATGCTGGCAGCCGGCGATGCCTTGTATGGAGCGGGACCGGCGCGACTAAGTCTAACATGTGTCCAACCCGCCCAAGCGCTGCTGTTTGATCTGGCATAAAAAAAACGCCCGGAGAACTCCGGGCGTTAGTGGAACGGGATTCAATGACAATGAAATCGATTGGCAAATGCAACAATCGGGGAGTATTGTTTAGAACTCGCCAAAGAAGTCCGCCACGGCGAGTCCGCGGGCTGACTTGGTGGTGGATTCTTCCGCCTGATGCCAAACGGCTCCGGCCAGAACATCCGCTCCCACCAGGCTTTCAACATCGCTTTCGCTAAACAAGGCGATCACATCCCCGGCGGCCAGCGGATTCCCCACGCCCGAACCAAAGTTCGAGTCGATGGGCAGGTAGTCAGCTGGTGTGACCAATCCGTCAAAATCCCCATCGCCCAGAGTCCATCCACCGGAGAGGCCCGGCGTGGTGGATCCCAAGAAGGAATCAACCACGGTGTAATCGGCTCCATCGACCTGGCCATCGAGGTTATAATCGCCCGGATAGGTAAAGCGGATAATCGTTTGATTAAATCCGGTTCCAAAGGTCGAATTACCCAAGGTCAGATCGTAGAAGGGATTACCAACGTCGCCGAACTGGCTGTTGGCGTTATCCACCGCAATGATGATCCGGCCGCCTCCAGAGTTGTCGACTGTGGTGCTGCCGATGACGGGCACACCGCTGCCGGTGGCGATAAGGCCAAACGAGTAATAGTTATCGATAAAGGCCGTAATATCACCCGTGGGGTTGGTCCCCAACGGATCATAATTCAAGACCAAATCGTTATCGTTCAGGTCAATCAGGCTTTCGCCGCTCATCGCCAGGCTATTCAACACCAACAGGCCGTTGGCCAAGCCGTTTTCACGGATTGTCAAGCGGCTGGCATTTCCCAATAACGAAAGCGCGTCGCCACGCAAACCATTTACCGTCAGGCCAGAGCCAACGGTGATCGTGACATCGCGGGTGTCAACCAAGGGCAGGGGATCGGTATCTACCAGGTTGACGTTTTTCGCGATAGAGACCGTGCCATCGACCGTGACGCCCGCGGCGGCGGCAATGGTCAGCGACCCGCTGTCGATATCGGTGATATTGGCACTGAGGGTGACTCCCCCTGCGCTAGTCAGACTGATCGGCGCGCCGCTGTCCGTACCAGTGGCTCCACCAATCCGCAGGACGCCGGCGTCATTGGTAATCACAATGTCATGGGTCGCGTTGCCGCTGGTGGTATTAGCGGTAAAGCTCGCGCCATCCACTTCGCTCAAGTAGATGCCACCATTAATGTTGGTCGCCACAACCGTGCCCGCCTGGGTGCGAACCGGCTGGGTGGGGCTGCCGATGTTATTTTCATCGGCCAGCAATACCACGGTGCCGCTGCCGACATTGACCACGGCTCCCGGTTGCATCGTGATGCCGCCAGCCCGGCTGGCGCTGGTTCGGGCCAAAGGATCCACCGTTACCGTGCCGCCATCGCCAGTGGTGACATTGTTGAGCACAATTTGGCTATTCCCTTCGGCAGAGACAGTCAGCAACACTGCGTTGGCGGTGGTGTTGCTAGTCGTGATGCTGCTGGCGGGATCCATGAGTAATTGATGGCCCGTGCTGACGCCATCTAAATTGGTGTCGATCTGGACTGTACCGGCAAAGCCCGCACCCCCAATAGCGCTGTAAATGAACACGCTGTCATCAGCCTGCAAGATAATCGCGCCCGGACCTTGGGTGGTCACCGGCCCGCGGATCGTCAGATCATGGCCGGTGGAGTTAGTGGTCATCACTGTCACCCCGCCACCTGTGGCGGTGGCATTGAACACGGCGAAATCATTCGGTCCCCAGGCATTCACATATAACCCGCCGGTCCCCGCGGTGCCGTACAGGCCATGCACCAACTCGGTTTGGGGATTGATGGAAATCGCCGCATCCAACGGGAGCGGACTGGATACCGTTCCGATGGAGCCATTGGCGCCGCTGGTCAGGTAGAACTCGGCGGCGCGGATGGTGGTGGAGTTTGTCAGGAGGCGATCCGGCGTGGGAATGCCTTCGGCCAACAGGATCGAACCTCCGGCATTCACGGTCAGACGGCCCACGCTGGGGGAAACACCGCCGCCGGTGGACATCCGGGCCAACCGGGCATCACCCGCGCCGCCAACCGTAATCGTGATCGCCGCATTGGTCGTGTTATCCGTGGAAACGGTTGCCACCGGGCTTTGGCTGTAGCCTTCGGCTCCGGTATTATCGGTGTTGGCGTTGATGGTAATGGTTCCCAACATACTCAAGTTACCGATATCGGCGTTCACCACAATCCCGTCATCGCTACTTAGGAAAATATTTCCCTGGTAGGTCTGCAGGGCACTGTCGACGGCCAAGATACCAGACAAATTGGTAAAGGAGACATCTCCCGTTCCAATGGCCAAACCGCGAATACTGGCTCCATCCAACTCGGTGACGTAAGCTCCCCCTTCACCAGCCAAGGCCGTGATCGCCCCCGCCTGTGTGCGAATGGGGTCCGTGCTGGTGCCGATCGCTCCCGCCCGGATATCCACAAAGCCATTCCCCACATTAATCAAGGTGCCGGCGGTTTGGGTAACGGTGGAAAAGCTGTTGATGGAAACCTCGCCACCGGCTGCGGTCGTATTGCCCAGGATGGTGAGTGAGTCGCCTAGTTGCCCGCCGCCGACAATTTGCAAGGAATCCTCGATCGCTTGCAGCGTGACGGAATCCACGCCGTCTCCCGTGTTGACCTTGAGCAGGTTGACGCTGCTAGAAGGCCCGGTCGCGGTGTTGGCATCGGACAATGTCCAGCCGTTGGCAATCGCGGCGGCGGTCAGGGTGATCGGCTCGCCACTGTCGCTGATCGTGTAGACCCCGCTTGCCGCATTGATGACAACATTGTTGGCAAAGCCCGTTCCAGCGGAGTACGCCAGGACACCGTCCACCACATCCAGCGTCGCGGCAACCGCCGTGGCCGAAGGTGGCAAGTAGAAAATCGTTAATTCCGGACGGGTGTCCGCCGTGGTGGCATTCATACTATTAAAGATCCAACCATCGCTGCCACCCGCCCAGGGAACAATACCCCAACCATTGTTGGCTTCGCCATTCACCCAAGCCTGAACATCGTTAGTGACGTTGTAGTAATTGCGGGCGGACTGTTCATTGGGGGAGAGAGCCGCTTGTCCCGCCTGGTCACTGTAAATGCCAGTGGTTTCGGTTGCTGGATCAATACCCTCAACGGTGGTATTCCAGGTTGGATTTAACCCAAAGTCGGTGTTCAAGCGGAAGAACCGTCCACCATCACCGCGGGAGTTACCTGAATTGGAAAACAGCATCAAACTGGCGCCTAGAATTGTCGAACCAGCGGGAATCTGATTGATCGCGTTCCCCACCAAATCGCCATACTTAATAATTCCGTGCGCGGCGTTATTGCCCCCATCGGTAAAGTCAATCAGGATCGTTTGGGCATTGGATGCATCGGCATCCGGGGCATTCTGCGATACCTGGGTGTCAAAGCCGGCAGTGTAGCCATTCACATTTTGCTGCAACACCAGCGTTTGGGTGCCGGGAGTGATCCAGGTGACTACCAGTTGCGGGCGATTACCCACAATAGCCGCCTCGGAGGAATCCAGGCTCCAGGTGTAGGGATTGGGTGAAATTGGCAAGAAAGCCCAACCATTATTGGTTTCGCCATTCGACCAGGCTTGCAGGTCATCCCGCACGCCAAAATTTGCCTGACCAGCATTGACACCCGCCCCGCCAGCGGCACTGCCAGCAAACGAATTAAACGCCGTGCGGGCCTCGACATTGTTATTTTGGATGCCGTTTCCGCCAAATGTGTTCCAGTTATCCGTGGCGGACCAGCTGCTAACCATGCGGTGCAGTTGTCCCCCCAGGTTGGCTGCAGTGGAGTTCAGTGTTAAGTAGGCATCAATGATTTTTGCACCAAACGGAATCTGGCCCGGCCCGTTGCCGAACAGATTCTCGTAACGGAGCAACGTCGTTTGCTGAGTACCCGAGGTCGGCGAGACGCTGAGCGTGGTCGCGGCGCTGTTGTCGGCGGTTGGGTTGGCGGCTTGGATCACCGTGTCCACCGTGCCGGTGTAGCCGTTAAACCCTTGCAAGAAGATCGAATTGTTGATCAGCGGATTGTCAAAGGTGGGGGTAACAGTGATGCTGGCAGTTTCTGTCGCCACGCTAAACGGAGTGGTAAAGCCACTGAGCGAGGCATCAAACAAATCGCCATTGACACCCTGGCTTTGATCCCACGCGCGGAAGGTCAAACCCGTGGAAACGGTACCATTGTAATTTGGGCTGGGGATAAACCGCACGCGTGTCGTGGCGTCCGACGCCAACAAGCGGGCGGAATTTGCCGTCACTCCCGCCAAGCTGGCCCAGGTCGCTCCGTTATCCAGCGAGTATTCCCAGGCGCCGTTGGAGTTGCTAACGCCAATCACGGCAATCCCTTCGGGGTCGCCATCCAGGTCCGTGATGCGATCGCCACCCGCACTGCTGATAATAGCCGACACCAGCGAGCCGCTATTGGAAATAGTATCCTCGTTGATTGCGCCCAGACTCATGTTCCCGGTGTTATCGAGGACCGGAGCGGCATTGACACTGGCAGACTTGACCCAATCTTCGTTACCACTGGCGGCCAGCGGGGTATTATCATCCTGGCTGACAATCGTGCCATTGGCAGTGACCGTTAGGACGTAGCTGCCATCCAGATTGGTCGGCACCGTCAGGTTGTTGATCGTCCAGTTAATATTATTAGAGGTGGTAACGGTGACTCCTGTCAGCGATACCGGCAATGAATTGCGGGTAAGCGTCAAATCACTGATGTCAAAGCCATTCACCGCCTCGGTAAAGTTGACCTGGATCGACGCGACCGAGCTATTACGCGGATCGGGGAAGACATTGACCACGTCCACGACCGGCACGGTCTTGGTATAGGTTAAGACCACGTCATTACCATCGCCACCGGCGTAATTGATGGTAAAGAAGTAGGTGTCCAGGATGATGCTCGACCCTTGGGCAAAGGTGCCGCTAACCGTCCCCATGTTATTAATCAAGGTAAACGAGTCGCCCAACGTCGGCATATAGCCCAGCGTTAGTGCCAGCGTCGCCCCACCCAAGGTGAAATTGTCGGTATTGATTTGGTCGTATAAGCTACCGGCCGTGACGCCATTCAGGTCAAAACTGGCCGTGGAACCCGCGGTCAGGGTCAAATCGTCGGTGATCAACCCAATGGGGGAAAGACCGGGGGCAACAGTACCTCCGGCAAGAATGCTCAACGGCCCGCTCACCGTTCCAAAGCCCAGAAGGCTTTCGCCGGAACCAACTTCAAAACCAGTGGCCGAGACCAGAATCCCTCCGCCCAGCGTGGTCGTGGGGCCAAGCTGAACAACATTTCCATCCGTCACGGTGACGGTATTATTGAGGATGTTCCACGGGGCGGAGGCAAAGACATCGCCGGACATGGCGTCCAGAATGATCGGGCCGCTATTGGCATCTCCCACCTGGGCGGCAAGTTCAATTCCCCCCGGGCTTTGCAAGAAAAACACGCTGCCGGTGAAGCTGTCATTGGCCGACGGACCAGTGACTCGCAACAGCCCCGATAGGTTATTGACGACGACCGAAGGAACGGAAATCGTTGAACCACCTGGAACCGAGGTATTGACCGTCAGATCCGCACCGTCCGTTTCCGTGATGTAAATGCCATCCTGGGTGGTGGTGGCAATAATCGTGCCAGCGGTTGTGCGAATGCTGTTCAGATTATCGCCAATGGAACCACCGGAACCACCGCCGCCGCCGTTGAGGATCACGGTCCCCGTCGCTCCGGCATTCAGCGTGTTGACCATGCTGGCATTGAGGATACTTCCCGCGCGGGCCGGGTTGGTACCCGCCGCGGCGTTGATCGTGATCGTGCCACCGTTGCCGACTTCCACATTGCTGATAATAATCGCGCTAAAGTTGCTGCTGACGGAAGTCGCGGAGAGGGACAGAGTAACTGCGTTCGCGGTGTTATTAGTCGTGAACACACCGGGGGAGTTGGTCATATCCAGGCGGTGTCCGTCCGAAACTCCGTCCAAATTCGCTTCGATGGTGATCGTGCCGCTGGTCACGCTGCCAGAAAGGGCATCCGGCTTGCCAATGACGGCATTCACATTCAAGGTGTCATCGGCCTGGAGCCGGATATTGCCATTTGGCGTATAGACTGGACCATTGATGCTCAAATTGTGGCCATTGGCATCTGAGAGGTAAATCTGGATATCGCCACCAGCGGCGATTGCCCCGGCCGAACCAATCGTCAGATCTGCGTCATTCCATTCTTGAATAAAGATACCCCCCGTGCCCGCCAGGTAATCCGCGGCGGAGGTCGCCTCGGTCGCGCTGTTGGTTTGGATGGGAGCGGCCAGTGTCCCGATCGAGCCATTGCCAGTCGGGCTATTCTTTAACGAGAGCAACCGGGAAGTGATAAAGTTGATGCTTCCTGCGGTCCGACCAGGGACATCGATCGCGGGATTCCACAAGATGGAACCGTTATTGCTTTGCACATTATACCCCCCCCCCGCGACGGTGGCATTAGCCAGGACCGCGTTGCCCGTGCCGCCGCCAGCAGTATTGACATTGATCGTCACCGCGTTGGCGCTGGTGCTGCGTGAGGTAATATTTGACACGGTAACCTGGGTATTGGCGGCTGTCCCCTGATATTGGGCGCCTTGCAAGAAACCCTCGGAGCCAATTCCGTCGGCATTGGCATTCAGGGTCAGCGTGGAACTGGTATCAAACATGGCAATCGCCGCGTCGAGGGCTAATTCCAAGGCATCATTGCTGGTGATCACGGCATCCCCCCCCACCACCATGCCATCCCCGTTCACGCTGGTTTGACCAACCAACCGCAATGTCCCCGCGCTATTTAAGACGGTTAAATTGCCATCATTGGTGACTACCGCGGTAAGGTCCGCGCCGTCCGCCTCGGTAACAAACACACTATTTGCTCCGCCGGTCAGGATCAATTTGCCCGCGGCAGACAGAATGGGTGAGCCGCTGCTACCGATGCCCGTACCTTGCAGCGACAATGTGGCCGAACCCAAATTAAAGCTGGCGGCACCGGTCCGGGTGATGCTGTTGAATTCGGAAATGGTGACATTGGCCGCCAGATTCAGGGTGTTGGCCAGGGTAAAGGTGTCACCCGCTTGGCCGCCGCCGGCAATCGACAGTGTGTTGCTCGCGCTATTAAGCGTGACGGCGTCATCCCCGTCATTGGTATCGATACTCAGGCTGGTGACGCCCGCCACGGGACCGGTAACGATGTTGGTGCCGCTTCCCGTCCAACCCGCGGTGATCGCGGCGGCGGTTAGCGTGATTGGCTGGGAATCGGCAAGGGTGTAGGTTGTTCCATCCGAACTGATCGCCAGGGTGTTGTTTTGTCCCGCTCCAGCGCTGTAGGTCACCGCTCCGCTATTAAAATCAAGCGTGGTGCCGGCTGGTGCTGCGGGGGGAGTGAACGAAATGTATAACTTGGGCTGCGAAGCCGCTAAAGTCGTCTCCGAAGGCTCGATCCCCCAACCATCCGTGCCATCCACCCAGGGATTGATCACCCAACCGTAATTGGGTGTGCCATTCGACCAGGCTTGCAAGTCCGTCAAGATGTCAAACTGTTGAAATCCAGCCTGAGAATTAGGATTGCGGGCGACCACGCCGGCTTGGGTATTGAAAGCGGTTTCCGCTTCTACCCCGTCGATGTTGACTCCGCCACCCAGGGAGTTGTACGTGGCTGTCAGTTGATTCCAGTCGATTTTCATCCGGTGAAATGTGCCGCCGTCACCCGCCGCGTTGCTGCCAAAGCTGCGCAACATCATGCTGGCGCCATTAATGGTCGAACCATAAGGAATTTGGTTGGGGCCATTGCCAAAAATATTGTCAAAACGGATCAGAAGCTGATGATTGGCGTTGGCATTTGGTTCGGTAAAATCCGAGAAAATGGTGGTGGTCTGCGTTCCCGCCGTAAACGCTGCGGGGACATTTTGCTGAATCCAGGTGTCTTGGGTTCCCTGGTAGCCCCCAACACCATTTTGGAATGTGATAAAGTTGGTCCCGGCTGGCTCCCATTCCACGACCAAGCGGGGTCGTTGGGTAACCGTGCCATGCTCTTTGGTACGAAATTCCCAACCGTCGGTGCCGCTGGCCCAGGGGATAAATCCCCAACCGTGATTGGCGGTGCCATCCGACCAGGCCTGGACATCTTCGGTGACAAAGGCGGGATAAACGACGCCATTGGGGGCGTCGGCGTTGCGGCTGGCATTCCCCACATGGGCAAAAGAGACGGTATTAAGCTCGATACCGTCATTGGCGAGGCCATCGGTAAAGGAATCCCAAGTCGCGGTGGATTCATCCCAAGCGTTTAACACCCGATAAAGCTGGCCGCCGTCACCACCGTTGAAAGTTGTGAATTCAACACGGGCGGAGATGATTCTAGAACCGAGCGGAACTTGTCCCGCGCCATTGCCAAAGATATTGTCAAATCGCAGCAACCCATGTCCGGCGTTATTTGCATTAGCGTCCGTAAAGTCAATCAAAATACCAGCAGTGGCACCCTGGGGAGCGGCCGCGTTGGCTTGCAAAAGCTGCGTATCCGCCGTCCCCATATAGCCATCCACCCCTTCCTGGAACGTGCTGGTGGTTGACAGGGCAAAGCGTTCCTCCAGGTTTTCCAGCGAAATTTTGCGGCTTAAAGCCTGCCGAGCCGGGTGCAAAGTCTCTTGAGAACGTGTCGATCCGTGACGAAGGTTGGCGGTTTGACGGTTACGGGCGAACAAACGAGCCAGTGTGCGGGTCACCATGAAGTCATCCTTAAGTAAGTAGAAAGCGCGCAAATTCTCTGTTAAAAAACCGATGTAACTGCTCCAAGAATCCAGCCAATCATCTACTGCGAAAAGATTCGCGATAAACCATTGACATGACGAGCCGGTTTACCTCTACCGGTGAGAGTAAGTTTAATGGCGAATTGTTAAGATACGCTAAAAGCTGAATGTCAATTCGATTTGATTACTGTTAAATAAGCGTGAGTAGCGCGATGATGTTTTTGCGGATTTCCGCCGTTTAACGCAATTTTAGCCTGCGCAGTTTAACATTGATGCGAATTTAAATAGCTTTGTTAATTTTTTTGAAGAGCCTAAAACTGCAGTGATCCAGATTTTGTAATTATTCACACAAGCCTAACACTATCTCAAATCAAACGACACATTGGCTGGTTAAAATTCTTCTGCGTAAATCGAGTTGGCAAACTCAAGTCACACTGACATTTCGCTGCAATACTCCTATCATTTGTGTAGGAGCGTTTTTGTTTATTAGCCCCCCGGGATTGGAATCCATGAATTTGATTTTTAGCACTCGCACGAAGCGTGGCTTTACTCTGGTCGAACTATTAGTTGTCATCGCCATTATCGGCATCTTAGTCGCGCTGCTCTTACCCGCGATCCAGTCCGCCCGCGAGGCCGCTCGCCGCAGCAGTTGCATCAATAACATGCGGCAACTCGGCTTGGCCTGCCACAACTACATGGGCATCCATAAAGCCTTACCCCCTGCGTACTTAGAGTACAACGCCACGCTGCGACCAAACCTCCGGGACACCAGTTTTCACACGTTGATGCTGCAATATATCGAAGAATCCAATATCGCCAAAATTTATAACTTTAAAGTGAACTGGAATGATGCCGCCAACCGCCGCGCCACCGATGTCGAGATTCCCCTTTTGATTTGCCCTTCTGTCGGTGATTCCGAACGCCAGTGGGCCACGGATTACGCTCCCTGCACGGTCATCAGCAATTCCAATAATTACGCCCTGGCCTCGGATAATCCCAGCACGCCCAAGCTAATCGATTATTTGGAAAGCAAAGGGATTAAAAGCCGTCGAATCACCGACTCGGAATCACGAATGCAAATTCAAGGAAATGGCCTGTCGGGTTATATCCAAGGGGCGTTGCGGCAAAATCTCAAGACCCCGTTTAAAAAGCTCACTGACGGATTGTCCAAGACATTTTTGCTGTTTGAAGATGCCGGCCGACCCGTTCGCTACAAGTACGGTCAACGCACGAACGCCATTGTGGCCAAGGAGCGGACTGGGGAAGGAACCGAGTGGTTCAACCATGACAACTATTTTCATGTGCATAATTATCCCATGTTTAACTACCACAATGGGAATGAAATTTATGGCATGCACAACGGCGGGGCGGTCTTTTTAAACTGCGATGCATCGACCGAATTCGTCAGCGAGGAAATCAACGACAGGATTTTTGTCGCGCGGTTTTCGGTCAATTCAGGGGATTAGGCTTTAAAATCCGTGGCGGAATTCGCCAGAATTCCGAAGTCTTTTGGAGTTATCAAAATCGGAACTTTAGCAAGTTCAGCTACGTGGTAATCCAGGCGAAAGCTTGGCAAGTACTCCTGCGTAGTGACGATTGTCATGATCGCTCAAGGCCTAAAAACTTGCTATGGCAGCCGGTCCAACCCCAGGGCCGCGCGATAATCGGCCTCGGCTTCGTGAAATTGGGCCCGGGCCTCGATCTCTTTCATCGCGGCCTCAATGGCGTATTGCTCGCGCAGGGTTACTTTGAGCATATCGCTTAACCCCTCGGAAAAATTCAGCCGCTCGCGCTCGGCGAGTTCCTCGGCATAACGGACCGCCTCGCTAGCCCGTTGAACCTGCACATAGGTGGCGACCATGGCGGCGTACGCGGACTGGACCTGAGCGCTAATTTTATCCTCGGCCAGTTCCCGCTTGGCCCGCAACTGGCTGATCTTGGCCTGTACCGCTTGAATTTTGCCCCATCCCTTGCGCCGCTGCAACGGCACATCCACATACACTCCCGCTTCTAACTCAAAGGGGGATTTATCCCGCTTAGAACTAGTTGGCTCACCCACATCCTGCGACCCGTAGACCTGCGCATCGACCTCGGGTAGGGTCTCATTTTTGGCCAAGTTTAGATCAATTTCGAGCTCTTGCCGCAGTATGTCATACAACGCCAGGTCGGGCCGATTGTAATACGCCGCCTGAATATCCGTGACCAACCCCCGGGGATCAAGCGGCCGAATGGAGGGGAAATCGGGAATTTGCTCCAGTGTCGGGACAACCGGCTCGCCGTTGGCATCCCGTAAATAAAGCGACAGTTTCACGCTCTTTTCCCACAGCTTACGTTCGGTTTCGGCTAATTTTACCTGCCGTTCCGCCACCAACCGCAAATTATCCGTCAGTTCCGGCGGATCAATCAACTGTGCTTCGACTTGCTTACGGATTCGATCCGTCCGGTCCAGGGCGAGGTCCAAAATCCCCTGCGCGATCTTGCGGGCCTGGCCCGCCGCCACCCATTCCCAATAGGCGTAACTGGCTTCTTGGACAAAGTCGATTAACTGCGCTTGGATGTCCGGCTCGGCATAGCGGCGTTCTAGCATCGCGCGGGATAATTCCGCCCGCCGTTCGTCGATGATCCGATTTTTGGCAAACGGAACATACATCCCTAGTTTAAATTCGCCCCCTTTATTGGTTTCGCGTTCCAGATACCAGGGTTGAAATTCTCCCCGCCCTATGCGGTATCCGCCAAACAAATCCGAGCCGGGAAACAGTGGCTGAACAAAGCCCACCGAATGGCGGTAGTTTTCGTAAAAACCGAGGGGCATATTCTCGCTGGAGGCTTTGATTTTGGTATCAAACGCGCCGCTGGCGGCCAGATAATTTCCCGCCGCCAAATCACGCGAATAAATCGCGGACTCTAGCAGCGGATAACTGCGATAGACCGAATTGATCACTTGCGGCAAAAGCACCTTGGGGGCCGTGGGAGCCTTACCCGCCGCCGCTCCTCGCGGGATTTCCTCGACGCCATTTCCCTTCTCTGTCGGAAGTGGTGGCAACGGGGCATCCGGCTGTTCAGATGCATTAGCCGCAGGCGGTGATGCTTGCGTTGCGGTTCCAGGGACGGTTGACTCGGGTGGAGCTGGAGGGGGTGGTAACGGCGCACCCGCTCCGTCATCCGGCTGCCGCGGTACCTCCGCCTGTGTATGCTTTGCCAACTGAATGTCCTGATCCGCGTGGGAAGGAGGCGGATTAGTTTTGTCAGGGATGTTTAAAACCCGTTGTGCGGCGGATGGGGAATTTTCCCGCCAAAAGCTGGGGGCGACCGGCTGGGTGATAGACGCGTTTGCCGCCCGAGTTGTATTTTGCACCCGGGAAGCAGAAAGAGAATTGCCGTCAGCGGTTTTCCGCAAGGGGGATGGGGGCGCGGGAGAGCGCGTGGATTGGCACCCTAGCGCCAACCCAACCGCCACGAACAAAAACATCCATGTTTTTGGCATGAAAACCCAACCTAGATCCCGCAGATGACACAGTTTATCCCTTAGCCATGTCACGCTATGGGATTCATCGACCCGCCTTACTGGCTAGCTGCATGAGGATTGCAGGAAAAAGCCACAAACCTGGGCGTGCTAGCTTTTTGGCAGCTTGGGGGGTTTGGATTTTTTTTCGGTTTTGGCTTCGTCTTTTTCCAAATCAACCACCGGGGGAAAGCTGTTCAGTCGCCGCCAGAACTCAAACCACAGCGGGACCCGGTCTAAGAGCACCCAGCCGTTAGCGCGCACACCTTGGCGGAGAAAGCGAACATCGGGCCAGGGGGGATCGGTGGGATCGGGCTTAATGAGGACACGGAATTTGCCGTATCCGTTATCGGTGGCATCGACCGAGATAACCTTTCCTCCAAATGTGCCCACGGCAACCGAGGGCCAGCCGGAAAACTGAATCGCGGGCCATCCCTCGAACTGCAGGCGGACATGCCGACCGGGTTCGACCAGGGGAGCATCGTTGCCATCCAGCCACAACTGAACCGCCCGATCTTTGGTTTCGGGAACAATCGTGCAAATCATGTCTCCTTCCTTGAGAAACTGGCTCCCTTGATTGGGAGTGATCTGCAGGATAAAGCCATCAAAGGGAGCCAAAATGACCTGGTCCCGCTGGCGGGAAACTTTAATCCGGGCCTCCAGGACTTCCTTTTCCGCTTTACTTAATTCCTGCTGCGCCTTGGCGACATCGCTTTCCGCCTTGGAAATATCCCCCCGGGCCTTGGTCAGGCTGGCCTGGGCGTATTCGATATCACCCTGGGCTTTTTGGATTTTTGCATGGCGGTCCCGCTCTTTGGCCGCCAGTTCGGATTCGGCCGAATCGACGTAGGATTCGGCCCGCTTGACTTTAGCCTGGTATTCGATCAATTTTCGCTCGATTTCCTGCAATTTTTGTAGGGAAATATTACCCGCCTGCTGCAGGCGTTTGGTCCGGTCAAATTCCGCCTGAAGCTGCGGGATGGCGGCGTTGTATTCATCCAACTGGTGCTTTTCGGCCTGGAGCTTATCCGCGGCCATTTGCACGTAGGCCTCTTGCGAGGCGACTGTTTCATCCTTGACGTTTTGATAGGCGCGCAATTGTCCTTCCAACGCCGAGATGATGGCCTTGGAGGCGAGCAGCATCCGTTCATTTGCCTGCAATTGGTCCTTGGCGGCCTTGGCCTGGTTTTCGGTGTTGGCCAACTGATCAGCCAGGCGTTGGCTGTAATCCTCGTCCAAGTCGCTAATTTCGACGATCATCTGGCCTTTGGTGACACGGGCGTTTTCTTCGATGCCATCCCCCCAGCGGACAATTCGCCCCTTGATGGGGGCCTCGATGGTTTGCGATCTTTCCCCGGGCGCAAACGCGATCACATTGCCGCTGCCGGTCACGGACTGCTGCCAGGGGGCAAATGCCAAAAACAACACCGCCGCCACCAGCGTCATAAATAAGAGTTTGGCGATCCAACGGGCTTTTTTAGAGGAGCGCACCAAGCGCAGGGAGGGAACCGCGTCCTCGCTATAAGCCACGGGAGACAACAGCGGCTGACGGTCCGTGTGCCCCTGGGCGGGCGCATGATCAGCGGGATGGAGCGTGGTCGGGGACATATCAACAATTCTCGAATTATGTTAAGGGAAATTGAAGTTGCCGCTGGCAGAGCCGCGCCAGCGATGCCCGACCGGTCACCAGCACCAGGGTTCTTCCCCGTTCGCTGGCGCACAGCCGCAATAAAATCGCCTCGGCTTCGTCATCTGGCAAGGTATCCAACGTGCCATCCACCAAAAGCACCGATGGTTGCTGAACCAGCGCGCGGGCCAGCATCAGTTTACGTAATTGATTCCCCGTGAGGGGTTGGCCATTGGTCGCCACCACCGTATCCAGTCCCTGCGGTAAATCCAGCACATCGTCCAGCAGGCCCACCTGTTCCAAGGCCCGCTGTAATTCGGACGCGGAAATATCGGCCCGACCGAGATGGATGTTTTCGGCGATGGTCCTTTCAAAAACCTCAATATCGCGAACCAACACCACCACCGAGCGCAATAAATCGGTGGGCAGCCCGCGGTAATCCAATCCGCCAATCGCGACATGGCCACTTTGGGGCGTGCGCAGTCCATATAATAAGTCTAACATAACGCTCTTGCCGCCGCCGCTAGGTCCGACCAGGACGATGCGTTCTCCCGCGGAAATCGTCAAATCCAGGTTTTTTAACACTGGAGGACGATGGGGAAAACTATAACTGACCTGCTGCATCCGCAAATCGGGATTATCCGGGAGCTTGGCCAGCATTTGGCTTCCCTGGGGTTCAATGGGAAGCTCAAATAGGTGATTTAGCTTATCCATCGAGGCCATGACATCATAAAAGCTTTCCAAATGTTTACCCAATTTGGCAAATGAGTCCACAATGGTCGCCACAATCAGGTTGGCCGCGACCAGTTGGCCCAGGGTCATTTGCTGCGAAATGACGAGCCACCCCCCCAGGCCCAACAGCACCGTGGTGGCCAGGGCCTGCATTCCCAGGGCAAACATAATCTGGCGTATGAGGATGCGAAAATGCCGTTGGCGGGCGATTAAATATTCCGAAGAGATCTGATCGACGCGTTCCATCGCAAAGCGCGCCGCGCCATTATAACGCAGCGCAATGGGTGAATCGGACAGATCCTCCAGCCAACTGGCCATATTGTATTTGGTGCGGGACTCGGCGATCGAGGATTGGATCGCCCCCCGTCCCATCACAAATAACACGATCACCAACATCGTGACCAGGATAATATCAAATCCCAATAGCCAGGGATGATAAAACGCTAGCACCGCCATGCCAATAAACGTATTTAATACCAGTGAAATGCCGTCCAGCAGCAATTGCGCGGTGACTTTTTGCACGGTGACAATTTCAAAGTAGCGATTGACCAGTTCCCGCCCCGACTGCCGGTCCAGGGCTTCGCTGCGCACGCGAGGCAAACGATAGGCCAAATCCGCCACGATCCGCGCAAAAAGCCGCCGCTGAATAATTTCCACGACAAACGTCTGCAACGTCCGCAAGGCCGCCTGAAAAGCCAAAATAATAAATAACATGATCGCCAGGATGATCACTGGCTGGAAAAACCGCCCAAAGGCGACCGTGCTGACCAACGACTCCACGGCCAAGGGCGTAGCCAGTGACAATAGGCCAATCACCACCGCAAAAATCAGCACCATCCATATGTCATACCATTCGGGCTTTAATAGTTCCCAAAACTGGCGGTGCGGGGCGCTATGTTCGTGATGCTCGGCCCAGCCAGCGTGATCCAAGGTCTCAATGGCGAACACCCGCGCGACCGGGGGGACATTTTTACTTTCCAGGTACTGCTCTAACTTTTCCGGCTCGAGCGTACGAACTTCCGACGCCGCGGCCTCAAACAGGGTCACGCCATGATGGTCCAAACTGGTCAAACCCAGCCAAGTTTGGTCGGGTAACAGCATGATCGCCTGCAATCCAGCCTGGCATAGCTCCAAAAGCTGCTGGTGGGTGCAATCAATGACCCGGCAGCGCTGGTCCAGCGTATGCTCGGCCGTTAATAACCATTTTGACCAATCATCGGGGAGTGTCTCTGGCTGTTGGGCGGCGTTTTCCTCCAAAGTGCGCCGCAACCGCGCGCGATCCACCGTATGCCCGGTCTCCAAGGACCAATGGTCAAAGATCCACAGGACCTGGCTGAGGTGTTGCAGGCGCAGATCCGCGGGATTGGCGGAAGGAAGCGGCGTGCTCATAGTTGGAGTGGCAGGGAAAACGGCAAAAAGAATGGTTTAGCGGCGGCGGCTGACGTTTTGGGGGGATGACGCCGGCGGCGGCCAGACACAGGGATCAAATTTGCGGTCCAGGGCCTGCCGCGTGCGTTCAATCGCGCGGTCCAGGCAGGCCTGTCGTTGTCGGTCGATGGCGGTCACTGTCATTTTACCAGTTGGAGAAAATTGCACCGTAACGCGGCACAGTTGCTCTCCCCCCTCCCGCGGGGATTCCGCCAATTCCACGGCAATCTGGACCAGGCGGGACTGAAAACGGGACAACGCGAGCCGAATCCGTCGTTCGATGGCTTGACGGGTCCCGGCGTTGAGTTTGGCGGTGGAGGCGGAAATGGCGATCTGCATATAAAATCCCGCAATGGGGTGTACGCCCAAGTATACGGCATTATTTGTAAAATAGACGCAAAGATATTCTTGTGCTAACCTATAGATAATATCTATGAATGGAGGCCCCCCCGTGGATTGGCTGAATTATCATCATTTGCTGTACTTTTGGACCGTCGCCCGCGAGGGGGGGCTGACCCCCGCCGCCGCCAAATTGCACCTTTCCCAGCCCACCCTCAGCAGCCAAATCCAAAAACTGGAACGCGCCTTAGGCCTCAAACTTTGGCGGCGCGTGGGGCGCGGAATTCAATTGACTGATGATGGCCAGGTGGTTTACCGCTATGCCAATGACATCTTTTCACTCGGCCACGAACTCCTCGACACCCTGCGGGGCCGTCCCGTCGATCAACCGTTGCCGTTTACCGTGGGCATCCCGGACATCCTGCCCAAGCTAGTCGTGCATCAATTACTCCGTCCTTGCCTGGAATTGGCCGAGCAATTAAATCTGGTCTGTTACGAGGGGAAGCTTCCTGGACTGTTGGAGGACTTGGCCGCGCACCGGCTGGATTTGGTTTTATCGGACTCTCCCGCAGGGCCGGCGCAAAGCGTGCGGGTGTACAACCACTTATTGGGAACCTGCGGCACCACGATTTTTGGCGTGGCGCGGTGGGCCCGGCGCTACCGGCGAAATTTCCCTCAGTCGCTGGCCGGAGCTCCGCATTTACTCCCCACGTCTAACACGGCCTTTCGCCGGTCGATCGACCAGTGGCTGGATAGCATGCAACTGCGACTGGAGATTGTGGGGGAATTTGAGGATAGCGCGTTATTAAAGACTTTTGGCCAAGCCGGGCGAGGGTTGTTCTTTGGACCTTCCGCCATCGAGGCGGAAATTTGCCGCCAATACAAAGTCACTGTGGTGGGACGAATTCCGGAACTGCGGGAAAATTATTATGCCATTTCGGTGGAGCGCAGGCTCAAGCATCCCGCGGTGGTCGCCATTTCGGCCGCGGCACGCAACCAGCTCTTTGCCAAATGAGCCATCCGGGGTCGGGAGTCTGCGAACGGTGTGCGGCGGCTACGTAGCGGGATTCGCCAGAATTCCGATTCGGGGTCGGGAGTCTGCGAATGGTGTGCGGCGGTTTGGCGGACCGGGTCTATTCGTTCGTGACTCGCGACCCCCTCGGGCCAAGCTGTTAACCTAGGGCGACGCCGCGCTTGCCCTAGGCTGGGATAGGTCGGACCTTTGGCCCGCAATGAATAAAATGCCTTTGGCCCACGAGCAATCAAGAGCCTTTGGCTTACAAAGCTGTTAATTCGTGGCTGGTCCCAACCTACTGTGTAGGAGCCGCAGCCACGACAATCACCCGTGTCTGCTCGGGGAACTTAACCTGTGTGTCTAGCAAACGGACAAGCCCATTCTCGACAACTCCGACAACAGCTACCGGACGGCGGGGTGGCAAGTATGACTCCAGCGGAAGCAGAACGTCGCCGGGCGTGACGTCAGGGATCAGCAGCATGGGTTCCGCGGACAACTGCTCGTCCAGCGCCTTGCGGTGCTCGCTGCGGGTGTCGGGTTGCGGCGTCGGCATAAAAATCCTCAGTAGGAGGTGATGACAAAAATCGGCGGGTCCCCGACCTCTCTCCGGGGTGCGTAATACAATCCCCTCTCTTTGAGCCGCCCAGCGGCGCAAGGATGCTAGCCGGGTGTGCAAACCCCTGGATCGCAGAATGGATAGGATGCAGAGCCGAGCAGCGGCGACGGAATGACACGGCACCGGGGACGGTGCCTGCTACATTTTGACACGGCACCGGGGACGGTGCCTGCTACATTCAATACGGCGACGGATGTACCTTTTCCTAGCCACAAATAAACGCCCACCAGACACGACTTTGCCGTGACGCGGCGAGATGATGATTTGCTTACCCGAACCGTGGGCTTGCGCCCACGGCTACGATCCGAAACCGCTTCGCGGTCTTCATTGCCGTGTGCCACTGCTGGACAAGCCAACAGTGGCACACGAAGGTAGCCTACCGTCTAACCTTAATCCACGGCATTTTTCACACCTTTTTCAAACCGTGCCACATATGCCAGGCCAAACGTCTCCGCCACCGCCCGGTTCGTTACCTCGCCGGCAAAAATGTTCACAGCGCGGGCGAGCGGGGGAAACGCCGTCGCCGCCGCCACCACGCCCAGGTTGGCCAGGCGCAGCACCCAGGGGAGTGTGACATTGCACAGGGCATAAGTGCTGGTCCGGCCCACCGCGCCGGGCATGTTGGTCACGCAGTAATGCAGGATTTCATCCACGATGTAGGTCGGCTCGCTATGGGTGGTGGGGCGACTGGTTTCGATGCAGCCTCCCTGGTCGATCGCCACATCCACGATCACCGCGCCATGTTTCATCAGTTTTAGATCTTCGCGACGGATCAAACGGGGGGCCTTGGCTCCGGGGATCAGCACCGCCCCGATGACCAAATCCGCCCGTTGCAGATGCTCGCGAATGGTATGCCGGTCGCTATACAGGCAATCGACGTTGGGGGGCGTGACATCATCCAGGTACCGCAGCCGGTCCATGTTGACATCCAGGAGGGCGATATTGGCTCCAAAGCCCGCGGCGATCTTGGCGGCGTTGGCCCCCACCACGCCCGCCCCCAGGATCAATATGTTGGCCGGGGCCACACCGGGAACCCCGCCCAGGAGTATTCCGCGTCCCATTTGGGGTTTTTCCAGATATTTGGCTCCTTCCTGCACACTCATGCGTCCCGCGACTTCGCTCATCGGGGTCAGCAGGGGGAGGCGGCCTTGGTCATCGCTGAGGGTTTCATAGGCAATGGCCGTGGCCCCTGTGGCCAAAAACTTGGTGGTAAGTTCATGATCCGCGGCAAAATGAAAATAGGTAAACAACGCCTGACCGGGGCGTAACAGGGCCAGCTCGTCCGGTTGCGGTTCCTTCACTTTGACGATGAGTTCCGCCTGGGCAAAGAGTTCCGCCGCGGTATCCAGCAATTTCGCCCCGGCGACTTCGTACTCGGCATCTGCCAAGCCCGATCCCACCCCCGCGCCGCACTGGACCAGCACCGTATGCCCCGCGCGGGTCAGTTCCTCGACCCCGACGGGCAGCATGGCGACGCGATATTCATCCCGTTTAATTTCCTTTGGTACGCCAATTTGCATGGGGAGTTCTGTGAATGAGGTATTTGAGAATTCTGGCGAATTCGGCTACGAGTGAATTGACCTGCACAGCGGGGATTAGTCACTCCGCCAACGCCTGCGTAAGCAATTCCCACAACGCATCCAGCGACTGGGGCAACACCTGCACACCGGCTGTAACGGGCATAAAGTTTTGATCACCGGCCCAGCGGGGAACAATATGCCAGTGCAGGTGTCCCGGCACCCCCGCCCCTGCCACGGCACCCAGGTTGAGCCCGATATTTGTCCCCCCGCAACGGAGTTGCTGTTCTAAAACCTGGGTTAAACGGGTCAAGAGCGGCAAGGTCGCCTGTTGTTCGGCGGGAGTCAGGTCCGGTAAACCCGCCACATGCCGCCGGGGAGCAATAAGCAGGTGGCCGTTATTATAGGGGTAACGATTGAGCACCACGACCAATTCCGCCGAACGCCATACGGTAAGCGTGTCATGCAGATCGGGGTCTACCGCCGCGCGGCATAAAAAGCAGCCCTGATCCGCCTTGTCCAGCCAGTGTAAGTGACTAAGGTCGGGCGGTTCGGGCTTGTCCAGTAAATAGCCCAATCGCCAGGGGGCCCATAGGTGTTCTGTTGGCATTGGCTAGTTAATATCTACAAATGGACGGTGTTCGGAGCGACAGATTCCCCTATTGTTAAGAATTTCAGGGAATTTTGGCTAGCCGCTAAAATCTGTCGTCATTAAAAAAATCAGCCATGCGCGACATTTCCTTTAGCAATGCGAGGGGAGGTTGACAAGAAAATGGCCAAGCCGCAATTCAAGAAAAATAAATTCATTTGATTTTCGATGCCTGGCCTATTTGGATACGCCGACCAGCCACAATAAAGTCGCTAGCTGAAAATTTATGGCAAATTGCTGGCAGGTACTGGACTGGCCTGTCAAATAGCGTAAAAATCAGATAAACGACAAGACCACGGCGCTTAGCGCAGAACTTACGTAATCTTAGTAATCCCCGGACTACTTTTTCACCGGTTTCCATGTCGCGACAATCGAAATGGTTTGCCGTGGCCGATCCTCAAATGCCGGTGCTTTTGGCCGCGCGGGATTGCTTGCGGGACCGTTTGCGCTGGCTCTGGCGCTTGCTCCGCGTCGCCGCCCATAGCGATGCCGGCCAACCAGAAGCCGTGCATCAATTACGGGTCGCCAGTCGCCGTGCGCAAACAGCCCTAAGCATGTTTCGTTCCCTGGCTAATACCTCCGAGTATGCCTGGATCGAAAAACAGGTAAAAAAAATCCGCCGTAGCGTGGGTGTGGCGCGGGATGCCGATGTACTGGCCGAGCATTATCGCCACATAGTCCCCCAACTGGAAAAAGCGACCGCGGCACCCGTAAAGCTGCTCTTAAAGCGCTTGCAAAAGCATTGCGATAATGGACGTTTGCCCCTTTATCGACTCGCCGCCAAACTCAAACGCAAACGTTTTCCCGAACGATCGCAACGGTGCCTGCGTCAAATTCTCCGCTTGGCCAAAAAAAATGAGGCGGATCACACCCGGCCTCCCTTTCAAGTATTTGCCGAGCAAGCGTTGCAGGAATTATGGGGCGAGTATCGGGCTGCGGCCCGGATGGATTTGACCCAAATTGATGAGCTGCACAATCTGCGCCTGCAGACCAAGACCTTGCGGTATGCCATGGAATTGTTGGCGGGGGCGTTTGCTCCGGGATTTCGCGAGGTTCTTTACCCCCGCGTGGCCGAATTACAAGAACGCCTGGGCCTGATCAACGATCATGCGGTGGCAATCGGCAAATTGCGGGATATTCAAGCAAACATAGAGGAAAAAGGACTACAACGCTGGCTAGAAGGAGAAATATTGCAGCGCCAGGGGGCGTTACAGCAGGCCCACACCGACTTTTTGGCCTGGTGGGAACTAGAGCAGCCGATCTTGTTTTCCACCGCGGAAGGAATATTGCAAATTGGGCCAAACGCCGCGGCTCGAACATTACCTCTTCCCCCCGCCGCGGAAAGCGCATCCCTTAGCCCCACGGCCTGACCCGCGGGGTACCCCGTTTCAAACGATGCGGGGGATATTTTTGGGCCAAGGATCGCTAGCCAAAAAATCGCTCCGCGCGTTATGCTGGGAGGAATGCGGAGGCGGGGAAAACGGATGCTGCCCGCTGCCGGGTGACTTTCTTTGTTATCGGATTCTTCGTTGTCGCAGTGGAACTGTCGAGCATGACGGCCAAAAACCAAAACGTGGGACTGCTGCTGGCGTTTGCGTTCACCACGTTTGTCAGCGCATTCTTGCTCTTTTTGGTCCAGCCGCTCATCTCCAAAGTGATTCTCCCCTGGTTTGGCGGCTCGACCGGCGTCTGGGCGACCTGTTTGGTCTTTTTTCAGGTAATGCTTTGTTTTGGCTATGCTTATGCGCATTATCTTCAGCAATGGTGCGCGCCGCGCAAGCAAGCCCTGATTCACCTGGGACTGTTATTGTTTGGCGTTTGCATGCTGCCCATTCGGCCCAGCGAAGCTTGGGAGCCGCCGGATGGCAATGCCCCGATTGAGCGGATTTTATGGCTGTTGCTGCGGCACGTGGGGGTGCCGTATTTCGCGCTTTCGGCCACGGGACCTTTGTTGCAAAGCTGGTACGCGCGGTGCTTTCCCGGACACCGGACCTACCGGCTATACTCGCTTTCCAATATCGGCTCCTTGGCGTCGTTGTTGATGTTTCCGTTTGTGATGGAGCGGTATCTGGATCTGGGTGTTTTGACCACGAGTTGGGCGTGGGGCTTTGTGGCGTTTGCCGTGGGGTGCGCTTTTGTCACGGTCAGCGCCTGGCAAGCCGCGGAAAAGCGGGCTTCCGCCGACCTGGCCCAACTCCCCCTCGCCGAGCTTTCCACGCCAGAGCCACTCTCCACGGACACCGCTCCCCCGTCCGATCCGACACCCCGCCAAGTTTGCTTATGGGTGGCGTTGCCGGGCTTGGCAACATTTTTACTGATCTCCTTAACGAATCATTTGTGCCAGGACGTGGCTTCCATTCCACTCTTGTGGATTTTGCCCCTGAGTCTTTATTTGCTTTCGTTTATTATTTGCTTTGACGCGGATCGCTGGTATCAGCGAGTGCCGTTTGCCCTGCTGGCATTCTTTAGCCTGGTTATTTGCACTTCCATGCTGGCCAATGACCTGGATACCAATGAGATGGTGGGGAGCGGTTTTCTAACCCGGGGGACGCTGCCCCTGACCCAAAATCTTTTGATTAAGGCTGGTTATTTAGAACAACGAGATGAAAAAACGAACGATTGGAAGCCGCTGAAAGACTCGCCCAAACAAACGTTTAAGGAATTCATCGGCCAGTACCCTCCCTCGGCGATTAACATCAACTATCAAGGGCAGGTGTTTTTTCATTTGGCTGGAATTTTTGGGATGTTTATGTTGTGTCACGGCGAATTAGCGCGACTCAAACCATCCCCCCGGCATTTGACGGGCTATTTTATGCTGATCGCGATCGGCGGCGCCCTAGGGGGGGTGATGGTTAGTCTGGTGGCGCCGGTGATTTTTACCCAAAGCGTCGAATGGCAGTTAGGGATCTTTATTTCCTTATTGCTATCCGCCGCGCTCATTTTGGACTATCAAGAAACCTACGCGGCCTACTTCTGGCGATTATGCGGGATGATTTTACCAATCTGC
Organism: Pirellulales bacterium; assembly: GCA_033762255.1. NCBI lineage: Bacteria > Pseudomonadati > Planctomycetota > Planctomycetia > Pirellulales > Pirellulales bacterium. Next base: position 71,224 of record JANRLT010000022.1, read on the forward strand.
CTGTTGGCCATGGTGGTTGTGTATCAAAATTCGCTTTTGCCGATGGATGAAAAGACCGAAGCCGCCTACCTCGCGGCTTATCCCCAACAAGCCCGGCATGTGTTGACGGATCAAACAGGGTTATTCTGGTTGACGATCTTGACCTTTTATGCCGCGGCCTGCGTGGCGCTATTATTTGCCCGGGGGGATGCTTGGCGTCCCGCGCGTTTTGCCGCAGTGGCAGTCGCGGGATTAATCTTTGTCAGTTTGGGCTTTTCAGATAGCCTGACCTACATCAAATTTTTTGACATTTTAAACGAATTTGCCCTGCAAAAATACGAAAAAGAGCATCCCCATGTGGTTAATCCACCCGCTCTTCCCGCCGTGGCCGATCAAATCCCCCGGGCGGATGGAACCCCCTCCACCGATCAAGTTCCGGATGTCACAGATGAACAAAAACGCGAGTCGAATAAGCGCATTCCCTGGACGGGACGCAATTTTTATGGCACCCTCAAAATTGAAGAATCCATTCACCCCAATTGGCCCTACTGGAACAATCGCGAATTGCTGCATGGGCGTATTACCCACGGAATACAGTATTACAATGGACTCAACGCCAAAGAGGCAACCACATATTACACGCCCAATAGCGGCGCGGGGTTGTCTATCATTTATTATGACCGCAAAAAAAGCCAGGAAGTGACCCAGTATAATGAGACCCCGGTGGGTGAGCGGGGCGCGCCTCCCCCGCCGCTGCGGGTGGGTGCCGTGGGGTTGGGGACGGGAACCTTGGCCGCATACGCCCTGCAGGATAACCCCTCGCCGCAACCGGCGTCCGGGCCAGATGCCGCCAATGATAAGACCTCTCCCCCCGCGACTCCGCTCGAAGTATTAAAAAAGCATTTCACCTTTTATGAAATCAACCAGTTGGTGGTGGATCTGTCGGAGATCCCCATCGCCCTGCTAAATCCCGGCGATGAAACATCCGCTTTTCGCGATGATCCTTATTTTACATTTGTAAAAAATGCCCGGCGGACCGGGGCGAATATCGAAATGGTGATGGGGGATGCCCGATTATCCCTCAAGCGGGAGGCCAAGGAAGGCAAACTGCGGCAGTTTGACGTGTTGTTGGTGGATGCCTTTAGCGGGGATTCCATACCCACCCACTTGCTCACTAGCGAGGCCCTGGCGATCTATCTCCAGCATTTACATCCCGACGGGGCCTTGGCCATTCATATTTCCAATCGATATTTGGATTTAGAGCCAGTCTGCAAGGCGTTGGCCGAGGAAGCGGGAATGTCGGCGGTCAAAGTGGATGTTACTAGCAGCGGTGGATTTCAAATTGCTTCCAATTGGGTGGTGTTAAGCAAAAACAACGATTTAATTGATACGTTGTTACAGGCCGGCTCCCATGTCAGTCCCCTGGATAAAGAAAAAATACCCGTCCGCTGGACGGATGACTTTACCAGTGTCCTGGATGTGCTGACCAAGTAGCACCCCGTCCCTCTCCCTTCGTTTACCCCACCCAAGTTTCCCGGATGACATGTCAATTTTAGAAAAATTAGCCGCAATGGGCCTTTCCCTCCCCCCCGCCACGCCCGCCAAGGGGGTCTATCAATCCGTCGTCCAGGTGGGAAATCTGCTGTACACCAGCGGACATTTGCCTGTTCAGGGGGACGGGACGCTAGTGACAGGGCGGTTGGGCGCTGATTTGACGGTGGAGCAAGGGGTCGCCGCGGCAAAATTGACCGGTTTAGCCCTCCTCACCAGTTTGCAAGTCCACCTGGGCGATTTGAATCGCGTGCGCCGGATTGTCAAAACCCTGGGGTTGGTCAATTGCACGCCGGAATTTACGCAACATCCAGCCGTGATTAACGGTTGTAGCGAATTACTGCGGGATTTGTGGGGTCCAGACGGGGGCGTGGGAGCCCGCAGCGCGTTTGGGGTGGCGGCCTTGCCGCTCAATTGCGCGGTGGAGATTGAATTGATTGTCGAAGCCGCCGATTAGCGATTATTTTGTCGATTCGAGATAAATTTGCCCCGGTTGCAATATTTTCGTCCGGGCGCAAATTGTCGCAAGCGCGGGAAACGGCTAAACTGCCATTAGGAAAGCCGTACCCTGCGGCGTCCCTCGACTTTGTTCGATGTTTTATATCTTCCGGAAAATTCCATGACCGTAGCGACCGAAGTCAAACCGCGCACCGTTGCCCAACTCTCCCTGGGGGGCAAAGTCATCGAACTCCCCACGTTGGTCGGGACCGAAGACGAACCCGCCGTCGACATTTCCAAATTGCGGGCCCAAACCGGTTATGTGACCCTGGACGAGGGGTACGTCAACACCGGCGCGACGACCAGCGCGATCACGTATCTGGATGGGGAATCGGGGGTGCTGCGGTACCGCGGTTACCCCATCGAGGTCCTCGCCGAAAAATGCGACTTTGTGGAAGTGAGTTATTTGTTGATCTACGGGGAACTTCCCACCTCGGAGCAATTGACTAAATTTAAAAAAGCATTGCAGCGGCATACCATGCTGCACGAGGACATGCGGTCGTTTTATAACGGCTTTCCCCGCGACGCGCATCCCATGGCGATTTTGGGATCGGTGGTGGGAGCGCTGGCGACGTTTTATCAGGATTCGCTCGACCCGCATATTCCCGAACAGGTGGAAGTCTCGGTTCATCGGTTAATGGCCAAACTGCCGACCATCGCGGCCTATAGTTATAAAAAGTCGATCGGCCAGCCTTTTATCTATCCGCAAAATGACAAGTCCTACTGCGAAAACTTTTTGCAGATGATGTTTGCCGTTCCCAGCGAGCCTTATCAGGTCGACCCCGATTTTATCGAGGCTCTGAATCTGCTCTTAATCGTGCACGCCGACCACGAGCAAAACTGCAGCACCTCCACCGTGCGGATGGTTGGTTCCAGCGACGCCAACTTGTTCGCGTCGATCTCGGCCGGCATTTGCGCGTTATGGGGTCCGCTGCATGGCGGGGCTAACCAGGCCTGCGTGGAAATGCTGGAAATGATCCGCGCCGATCATGGCAACGTCAAAAAATATGTTGACCTGGCCAAGAAAAAAGAGACTGGCTTTCGGCTGATGGGTTTTGGGCATCGCGTCTATAAAAATTACGACCCCCGCGCGACCATTATCAAACGGATGTGTGACCGATTGCTCAAAAAGTTGCACATCCACGATCCCATTTTTGATATCGCCCAGGAACTGGAAGGGGTGGCTCTCTCCGATCCGTACTTTATCGAGCGCAAGCTTTACCCGAATGTCGATTTTTACTCCGGGGTAATCTATCGGGCGATGGGAATTCCGGTGCAAATGTTTACCGTGCTGTTTGCGATGGGACGGTTGCCAGGTTGGATCGCGCATTGGATTGAGATGCAAAATTCCCCCAGCAAAAAAATCTGCCGGCCCCGACAAATTTATATCGGCCCCGTGCAACGCGATTTTGTCCCGTTGGCGGAGCGAACATAGGGTAATGTACCACGCGATTCACGTGGAAAAAACAGGTCAGCCGCGATGTGAAAGATGAAGCTTAACAGGACTAATTTCAATCCCAATCAAATACTGCATAACTGGCATGCAGAAACCGTTATATACGGCATTTTCAGTTGATATCGTTAGTCGTGATTAGTTGAAAACGGTATAATTCCTTTGTATTCCAAAAGCTCATGTGAAAGTGGAGGTCTTTCGTGGCAGTAGGCTTAGAAAAACTTAAAGTTAAACCGTTTACACAAGATCGTATTCCTAACGATTATCCAGGTGGCAAACTTCCTTGGCAAACTTATCACACTGTCAGAAACGCTCTCGTTCAGACATGCCGCAGGTTTGGGCCGACTGGCTCGTTGGGAGTTGTAAAAATAGCATGGGATGTAAAGGATGTGTATTTGATGGCAATGCAGGACAAAAATTTTTGGGAGCATGGCGACAAAAACCCAATGTATTATCTCCTCGAAGATCAATACAATAATGAGCAGTATTGTTACATCGAATTATACGGTGACAATCCGTTCAATGCCGACTGGCTCATTGCCATCACGGAAACTTTACGCGAGTTTGATGGCTGGGGTTTGGGTGTGAACAACATCCCGGACAGCTATGTCCTGATCTATGGCAAGGGCCTGATGGTAAAAGGGAACTTGGCTAAATGCAAATCGGCCCACCAAGTTGTGGAGCGCGCAAGCTATCTGCTCAAGCGAGGAGATAAAAAGTGGTGGCAATTTTGGCGGTAAGGCAAGTGTCCAATTTCGTTGTCATGCCAACCTAACGTAATACCCCCATCTTGCTCCATGGCTGAGTGGAAAACTAAACTTGCATAGAATAATCATTTCGGAGTGATTTAACACCCTTTAAAACTCCACTTGGTCGCACAATTCCACAATAACAGCCGCCAATTCTTTGGCCGGACCCAGGTGATCCGCCAAATACCAATGTTTTTGTGGATAATTGCGAGCATACTCCGCCACCGATGCGGCAATTTCCGTCATGAGTAGCCCCTGGAACAATAAATGCGGTTGCACCAGAATAACGCGTGCGAGGGATTGTGCGGCCATTTCCAGACCCGCCCACAGTTGGGGCCGCTGCACGGCCAAAAAGCACGTCAGGAGGCGACCCACACCGCTCTCGCTGGCCCGCCGCGCGGCAAATTCGCGCATGGTCGCCGTGGCGGCGGGGTCTTTAGCACCTCGGCCGATCATGAGCAAAAAACGCTCTCCAACCTGGCTAGATTGCCGCCAGGAGTTCTCCTTTGCCGATAATTCCGTGGTGATGCTGCCAATCTGAACCGCATCAACTAACCGTGTGGCGGAAAGTGCCAATATACTCGGATGCAGGCCCAGGGGGGGAATTTGCCGCGCTGTGACGTCGGGAAACTCCCGCAACGCGGCCGTTAGGGCCGTGGGAATGTCTGCTTTGGCATGGCCTGCGGCAAACAACAACAAGGGAGCGGCCAAGATTTGCCGGACTCCCCGTTCCACTAACAGCTGAATTCCGGCGGGAATGTCCGGTTTGGCCAGCTCCAACCAGCAATGTGCGCAGGGAATATCCGGACGGGTTTGCTGGACTAAACGCGCCAATTGCTCAAATTCGGCCAAGCCCGCCGGGTCGCGGGTCCCATGGCCGATCAGTAAGATGCCCTGTTGATGAGGCGCGGGTGGGGATGCGGCGGTTATGGTCATGGGGGCGGAAGAGGGAATACTTAGCGGGCGCGCGGGCCCTAAACTGGCGGGGAAAAACAAAAGCATGCTAGGAGCCGCCCGCGGTTTATTCTACAATAGCGCAGGCGCGTGGGGAGCGGGATGGAACTAACTTAGAAAATTATGGCCGTAGTGGGAGCCGACTGTCGTGGCCACCGATGATATTCTGCAAACCTTTGTCGCGGGAGAATTCGCCTACTTGACGTTTGCGAACGGGGCCCAATCGGGATCGCGGCATTTGCTGGATCCGGCGCTGGAAAACAGCGTGGGCCGGGGGATGGACTGCCATGTCATGCTCAACGACCCGCTTAGTTCCCGCGTCCACGCGCTGATCAAAAAAGTGGATGGACAATGGAAGGTATTTGACCAGCAAAGCCGCAACGGGACGTATCTTAACGGTCAAAAAATTGACACCGCCGCGCTCAATCCCGGGCAGACCCTGCGCATTGGCAATGTGGAACTGCTGTTTGAGATCGCGCCTGAGCCGCTGACGGTTTTGGATTCCCAAGAGCCGGAATACCAACACACCATCGTAAAGGACCTGCCGCTGGCGGGTCTGGCGACCGAAAATAGCGCCCTCCCCAGCGAAACCGTGCAAATGGCGCTAGCGGGTTTGCGCGACATTCATCAGGCGCAACAACTGCTGCTACTTTATCAGCTTAGCATTAAACTGCTGGGCTGCGACCAGCCGGACGAGGTGATTCGCGTCAGCCTGGATCTCTTGCGCGACCAAACCCGCGCCAGCTATGTGGCGTTTTTGTGGTTGGATGACGAGGGGCGGCTCAAGCCCAAATTGATGCTGCCCGAGGGAAATCCCACCCAGCTCAAACTGTCGGAGTCGCTCTCGGAATTGATTAGCAAGCAAGGGCACGCGGTCTGGATCAATAAGCAGCAAGCCCCAAAAAGCGCGCGGCACTTGGCGCACTTTGCCGACGCCCTGTGCGTGCCATTGGTCAGCTTTCGCACGGTGGTGGGGGCGATCCAGGCCTACATGGACCGGGGGCGATTTCAGCAGCATGATTTTGATTTTTGCATTTCCCTTTCAAATATCGCGGCGGTCGCGTTGGTGCGGGCGCGGCAGCAATCCACGCTGGCCAACGACTATCGCCGGATCATTGCCAAAAACGCCGGCGTGGACGAACTGATAGGCAATAGTCCCCGCATACGGGAAATGAAGGAACGCATCGCCCGACTCAGCCGCGCCAGCGGCTGCGTGCTGATCCGCGGCGAAAGCGGCGCGGGGAAGGAGCTTGTCGCGCGGGCGATACACCGCGTCAGTCCCCGCGCGGACCGGCCCATGTTGTCGGTCAATTGCGCGGCGATTCCCGCCGAGCTAATGGAAAGCCAGCTATTTGGGCACAAGGCGGGGGCCTTTACCGGGGCGGACCGTGACCATCCGGGATATTTTCAACAAGCGGACTCCGGCACGCTCTTTTTGGACGAGGTCGGCGAACTGACGCTCGAGGGACAGGCCAAGCTCTTGCGAATCCTCGAAGGGCACCCGTTTTTGCCCGTCGGCGGAAATAAACAAGTCACCGTCGATGTGCGCGTGATCGCGGCGACCAATCGCGACTTACAAACTTATGTCCGCGAGAAAAAATTTCGCGAGGATTTGTTTTATCGCCTCAGCGTGTTTGAGGTGATCATCCCCCCCCTGCGCGAGCGTGGTTCGGATCTCGAACTGCTGCTGGATCATTTTTTGCAACACTTTAAACAGCAGCACGGACGGCCCGGATTGACCCTCTCCCAAGCAGCTCGCAATAAACTCTTGCATTACCATTGGCCGGGCAATGTCCGCCAGCTACGCAACGTCATCGATAGCGCGGTTGTTCTGGCGGGAGGCCCCTTTATTGAGGTGGACGATCTGGGGTTGCGGGATAGCGGCGCGGAGGTGGAACTGGAAACCCTGCGACTGGATTACTGGGAAAAAAAACTGATCAGCGAAGCGGTGAAACGCTCTGCGGGAAGCGTCCACGAAGCGGCCAAGTTGTTGGGCGTTAGCCGGGCCACACTGTATCGCAAACTGGATGAATACGGCATCGACCGGGGCAAACTGCCAGCGGAGATGTAGCGGCGACCTTTCCCCGGGTTTCATCCAGGCCTATCCACAGCAGAATCTGTTTTTTTACCATGTATTTGTCCTGACGCTGTCGTTCTAGCTTTCCTAGACTGGCTTTTCACAGACTACAGGTCTAAAATACGGCTGAGCCCATTGGCTGTATTGCGACTGCCAACTGCCAGGAATGTTACACTTAATTTTTATCGAGGCCCAACAATGCCGCGTCCACTTCATTTCCAGATTTTATTTGCCATCTTGTGCATTTTTACCTGTGCGCCACTGACCGCCGAGGATCAGCCCGCCCCCGAAAAAAAAGGGGAAACCATCGCTCTGGCGGATGGGCAGTTGGCCCTGGTCGCGCCGGCTGACTGGGTCCGCAAAAAACCCAAAAGCAACATCATCGAGCATGAATTTGCCCAACCCGCCGCCGAAGGGGAGACGATTGATGGGCGGATCACCATCATGGGAGCCGGAGGCGAAGTCCAGGCCAATATCGACCGCTGGATTAATCAATTTCAACAGCCCGATGGTTCCGCAACCAAGGAAAAAGCCAAGGTAGAGAAAAAAACCATTGCCGAGATGGAAGTGCACGTGGTCGACATTTCCGGCACTTATATGGATTCCCCCGCAGGACCATTTGCCGGTGGTAAAACCGTGCCGCGCGAGGACTACCGCATGTTGGGCGCGATCATTATCGCTCCCAAATTGGGCAATTACTTTATCAAATTTTACGGTCCCGCAAAAACCGTCGCCGCCGGCGAACCGGGCTTTGCCAAAATGCTCGAAACCCTCAAGGTTGTAGGCAATTAAGGATATCTTAGCGGGCGCGGCGTCCCCGGGCATATTGATGCACGCCCCGGAACGGCGGGGATATCCGGTGCAAGATAACGGGGGCCAGTCGGTCATGCACAACCACCGCCTGGCCGCCGGGCGTAATCACGCTTGTTTGCTCGGCTTTGGCGTTATCCCCCTGTAGATTCGCCAAGAATAATCCCAACCCCAAAATCATTCCGCCAATCAGCCCGCGCATGGGTGTCTTCCTGTTAGAGTAACGATCAACAAGCGTTAAGAATCGGCCGCGCTGTTAATAAAACCTTATCCGCGCCGGGTCCACCGGGCAAATTTGCCAAACCCTCCAGGCCAGTTTATTTGCCTGCCAGGGTCAAACTATAACGGTTGTTACGGCTGTAATTTCCGTGGACATGCCTAACAGGCAACTTCATCGTAGCGGGGCTTCTTCCTTTGCTAAATGGCCCGCGTGTCAGTGCGCGGGGCCACGGAGCCTTTTGGCCGCCACAGGCTATTTTCGTCGGTCGGGGGATTGGAGATCACATAGGCAAAGATCCCCCCCAAAATTGCAATCAACAGCAGCAATAAGAGCGAAACGATCAGCACCGTCTGGGAATTATCACGGCGGCGGTATACCACCGGAGAGCCTCCCCCCGTCCTACCGCCGGCATCAAAATCCAACGGATGGGCCTGCGGCTGCCCTGTGATGACGGGCGCGGCTGGGGTTCCGACGGCGTACGGAGCGGGCGCGGCGGGCTGGCTGATCGCGGCGGGGGGGAATCGCGTCGCTAATTGCGGAAAGACCCGCGGAGCCGCCTGCCATTCGTTCCAGCCTTCGCGCCATAATAAGGCATCGGGCGGAATACGCCCCTCTTGCAGCCATTTTACCAATAACGTCCCTAGGGCCGGCCCAAACTGCTGGCCTGTGGCGTGCCGCACATACCATTGGGCCTGCGGATTTTCCGCCAGGGGGTCATGCACAATGGCGGGCATGGCAGGAACGGCCGTTTGCGGTATTTCCTGGCTAGGGTGGGGAGCCAGGGAAACTTGGGGTTGTGCGGGAGTGGTGGCAGCCGGATTTTGGGCCACCAGGGCCGGATCAGAATCCGCGGCTAAAAACTCCGCCGTGCTTTGGGCGGGGATTTCGATTTTTTCCTGGCAGGTGGGGCAAAGTCCGCGCTTGCCCGCCATCCAACTTTTGACGTGGATTTTGTGGCCTTGGGGACAGCGAAAGCGAATACCCATGATTTTACCGTATAAAAAAGCAGGTATTAGCTAGACTAATTGGCGGCGGACAGAGAGGGGGCAGTTTTAGCCCGGAGACCTTTCAAAAGTCAGTATTTCCGGGTCGGGTTTTGCCGAATTTACTAATTTTACGCCAGTCGCTGGACCAGAGCTAGGTGGACCGACTGTCGGGGGTCAAAGCCACCTGGGCCAGCTTATGAAGATACGTGGTTGGCCATGGCGCGGGTTTTTTCCATGATCACGCTATTGCCCGTCGGGCTGTATTCCACACGGTTCATGAAACTTTTCATTAATAAAATTCCCCGGCCGCTGGGGACTTCCAGGTTTTCATCAGCCGTGCAGTCCGGAACGGCGGCGGGATCAAACCCGCAGCCCTGATCGATAATTTTTATCCACAGCCGATGGGCGTTAAGCTGGCAATGGATTTCCACGGTTTTGTCGGGGTCCAGTCGATTGCCATGTTTAATCGCGTTGACCACGGCTTCTTCCACTGACAAATGAATGCCAAAGATGTCCGGCTCGGGCCAGTGGTAAGCGTGCAAATGGTCGAGTAAATCAGTTAAAAATTGCTTGCCGGCTCCCCGTTGGCTGGGAATGACCAGGTCGGTCGTCCAAGTATGGGTGGAATCCGCCGCCATGATGCCAATCTCTGCGTGAAGCGTGTGGGGACCAAGTCAAAAAAAATATCGGCAGGTATTCGTTTTAAGCGGCTGAACCAGCCACCCAAATCAAGCAAACATAATGAATAGGCGAGAGTCGTTGGGCGGCGGCTACTTGCCCGCCTTCATGGCGGTGACGGCCTCGGCTTCGTCATCCTTGATGTCGAACAGCTTGTTAAGCTTGGTAATGGCAAAGACTTCCAGGATTTCAGTGCGAATGTTGCTCAGCTTGATCTTGCCGGAATTTGCCTTGATTTTCCGTTCCAGCGTGATCAATTTGCCCAGGGCGGCGGAGGATAGAAACTCCACATTGAAAAAGTTCAAAACCAACTTGGTCTTTTTTTCTTGTTCCACCAGATGAAATAATTCCTGGCCTAATTCTTGGATATTTAATTCGTCCAAAATTTTGCGGTCCAAAAAACGGACCACGGTGACTTCTTCATGCGGATGCACGGTGATATGCCGGTACGCTGCCATCGATCACAAACTCCTGAAAAGAATAAAGCGTAAACCGTCAATCGGCACGCAAATTCCCATCTTAAACGTTGAATAGCGGGTGTCAAGTTTAGTCGGCCGCCCGGAAGACTACCGACGGACGGTTAAACCCCGCTGTTGGTTGTAAAACTACAATATCCCGCGCGGAGGGTAATTTTGGCAACCTGAAATTAGGGGAAATACCGGGATTCAGGCCCCAAGCCGCGTAAAGCTAGGCGGGAATACTACAGCGGAGCGGGCAAGTCCCGGCGGCAAAAGATTACCGCCGCCGCCACAAAACAGATTCCCCCGAGAGCCATTAACGAGCCGTTGTACACCAGCTGGTCCCGAAAGTTCGCGGCATATTTGATCAGATGCTGCGGTTCATAGGCCATCAGCGGGGTGAGATAGCCGATCCATTTGGTTCCGTCACCCCCCATTTTGTAAATGATTTTTAGCAGCAGCCATGTCGCATAAAACCCTCCCATGATGCCCACCGTCCGCCAGCGATATCGATCCAGCGAAGACACCAGCGTGGAAACCCCCGCAAACATGACTCCCAGGCTGATGACATTCAGCACTCCCGGCCAAAACTGCCAACTGCCTGTTTCGGCAAATTGATCCCCCACCAGATTAATTCCCGCGGCAATTCCCACCCACGTTGACAAGGCCAAAGCCAGGATGCCGATGAGGGCCATTCCCGCCTTGGACAAAAAGAGGCTCAGCCGCGTGACTGGTTGGGCCAGCAGCATTTCCATGGTGCCGCGGTCCAGTTCTCCCGCAACCACGTCCGACCCGCGGCTAATCCCCCAGACGGTCATGACCAGGATCACCACCGGATCGACGAACGCCAGGGCGATTTTTCCCTGGGGCGTGGCCACATCCTCAAAAGAGACGCCCGAGAGGGATTCAAACTTGGCAAACGCGCCAAACAGCAACTGGCTGAATCCATCCAAGTTGATCTTGTTCATGATCCAGGTGTAGATACAGCCAAAGACCAACAGTAGAATCACAAGCGCTGCCAGCAGCAGCCGTTGCTCTCGCCAGGCCAATTGCCATAGCACAGGATGATACCATGCGCCGGAAACGGCTGGCGATTTGGCTGTTTGGGGAGCTTGATAAAAGTTATCAGCCAGCGGCGCGGCCACGGACCCCATGTTGTGCGCGGGGCCGGGCTGTTCGTCGGAGTTGGCGGTTGGCAACGGTTTGCCCGGGCCGGGGGATATCGCTGGTGTCATGCCGATCATGGACTTTCTGTGTAACGTAAAAATGCCGGTGGATTCTTAGCCCGCGGTATTTGCGTGAAAACGCTCATACACAGCCTGCAGGCGCATCGGCTCAATCCGCATGGACTTGACCGGCACCGCGGCCAGCCAACCCAATAGCGGGGCCAAATCACCCGGAACATCCAGTTGAAACGCTCCGTCCGACAGTTGCGAGACGTTGATTTTGCCCCGTTCTTCCAGGGGCAAGCGGGGCAAATTACCGGCTGTTGTCAGGGTAATGCGATGTTGGTCGCGTAACTGTGCCAGCGATTCCTCATACACTAATTCCCCTTTGCGAAGCACGGCGACCCGGTCGCACGCCTCTTCCACCTCGCTAAGCACATGCGACGAAAAAACCACGGTTTTTCCGCGGGCCCGGGCTTCTTTGACCAGTTGTAAAACGACTCCCCGCGCGGTGGGGTCGAGATTTGCCGTGGGCTCGTCCAAAATAATCAGTTCGGTATTAAACGCAAATACCGCGGCTAGCGCGGTTTTTTGCCGCATCCCCGTCGACATAAAGGCTACCCGCCGATTGATATCCAGGTCCAATCTGCGGGCAATCGCTAACGCCAGATTCAGATCTCCCCCCGTCCGCAACCGGCAAAAAAAATCCAAAACCTCCCGGCCCAGCAGTTGGCGACTGAGGCGGGTTTCTCCTGGAAGATACGCGGTCAATTGGCGAACGCGGACGCTTTCGGTCGTGCAATTCCACCCGCCGATCGACGCATAACCGCTGGTGGGTTGTAAATAACCCATCAGTAATCGCAAAAGCGTGGTTTTGCCCGCGCCATTCGGTCCTAATAACCCAAAAACCTCTCCCGGCGGAATCGCTAATTGGCATGCCGCCAACGCCGTCACATCGCGATAGCGCTTGGTCAGATCGGTGGTTTCGACAATCGCGGGCATAGATGTATCATAGGTAAAATGGGCCTCCAGGCAAAGGTTGGCATTTTTAACCTTGCTAGCGGCCGGTTCGTTCACCCCGTTACCAGGGACTGAAAAAGCGGGTAAAACTTAACCGTGTGAAATATTTGCAACCTTTTTCCCCGATTTTTACGGGTACTTGCCAGCTATGGCCGCCAATTTAACCCCCCAATATCTCAAGGCCGAGGAACAATACCGCCGGGCCAGCGACCCTCAAGAGGAACTGCAGTGGTTGGAGGTGATGTTTCGGGAACTTCCCAAACATAAAGCCTCGGAAAAAATGCAGATGGATTTAAAGACCAAAATGAGCCAGCTACGCAAAGAGCTGGGTGCGGCCAAAAAAATCCCTAAAAAAGTTCCCGGAAACGTCATACCCCGCCAAGGAGCGGGAACCGTGGTGCTGTTTGGCGGGCCAAATAGCGGTAAAAGCTCGTTATTGGCGGCGCTGACCCGTGCCCAGCCCGAGATTGCCCCTTATCCCTTTACCACGCGCCAGCCGCAACCGGGCATGATGACCTGGGAAGATGTCACGGTCCAGTTGATCGATACGCCCCCAATCACCGCCGATGTGCTGGATTCGGGATTTGTCAATCTATTACGCGGGGCGGATTTGGCCGCGCTGGTCGTGGATTTGGGTAATGACGACGGCATCGAGGAATGCCAGGCGGTGGTACAGCGATTTGTGGATGGCAAAACGCGATTGGGTCGAAAAACGTGCCTCGACGAAGAAGATGTGGGGATCGCCTATACCCAAACGGTGGTGGTGGCCAACAAAATCGACGCCGCCGGGGCCGCGGACCGATTGGAATTATTGCACGAACTGTGTCCCCTGGACTTGGTGGAATATCAAGTCTCGGCCACGGAACGGACCGGGCTAGAGGAATTACGCCACGCGTTTTATCACGCCCTGGACGTAATCCGCGTCTATAGCAAATCACCCACCAAAAAAGAGGCGGATTTTGACCGACCTTATACCGTCAAAAAAGGTTCCACCCTGGCCGATGTGGCGGAATTGGTGCATAAAGACTTGGCCGAAAATCTGAGCCATGCGCGCATTTGGGGGGCCAATATCAATCCCGCCAGCACCATCAAGGCCGATTATGTGCTGGCGGATAAAGATATCGTGGAGTTGCACGCCAAGTAACGCCCGTGGTCGGGAGTCGCGTGCCACTGCTGGTTGATCCAGCAGTGCAAGCAGGCGTTTTGATCTTTGGTCGTGTGGCAGTGCTGGCTAGTCCAGTAGTGATATGAGGTGTTTGATTCTTTGCGGGTCAAAGACACTTGATTGCGTGCGGACCAAATGTCTGACCTAACCCAGCCGTGCTTAATAGAAATGTGGCAAGCGCAGCGTCGCCTGGCTTGTTCAGCAGTGACAGGCGGTATTTGATTCTTCGCGGGTCAAAGACACTTGATTGCGTGCGGGCCAAAGGCCCGACCTATCCCAGCCGTGCTTAATAGAAATGTGGCAAGCGCAGCGTCGCCCTAGGTCATTGGAAAATGTAGCAAGGAAGGGCCAACGGCCCGATTCATTCAATTCAACCCCATTCGCAGCGGCGTCGCAGTCCTAACGCCCCGGGGTCGGGAGTCGTGGGCGATGCAAGCTCATTTCGCTCAAATGCCTGACTCGCCCAGGACTCCTGTCCCCCTCAACGTGGCCCCAGGGGGACGGGAGTCACAAACGAATAAACCCGGTCCGCCAAACCACCGCACACCGTTCGCCGACTCCCGACCCCGAGTGACACATACCGCTGGGCCAGCCAGGAGTGGCACACGGCAATGAATACCGCGTCGCGGCGAAGTCGTGTCTGGTTGGCGTTTATTTGTGGCTAGGAGAAAGTACATCCGTCGCCGTATTGAATGTAGCAGGCACCGTCCCCGGTGCCGTGTCAAAACGTAGCAGGCACCGTCCCTGGTGCCGTGTCAAAACGTAGCAGGCACCGTCCCCGGTGCCGTGTCATTCCGTCGCCGCTGCGCGGCTCTGCATCCTACCCATGCTGCAATCCGGGGGTTTGCACCCCCGGCTAACATCCTTGCGCCGCTGCGCGGCTAAACGAGAGGTAGGGTTGTTTTGCAACCAAGGGTAGTCGCTGCGCTCCTACACGGGTCTAGTTGGACTCCACCGGGCCTAGCTTTGACGGCACCGGGACGGTGCCTGCTACATTAGTTCGTAGGGTAAACTTTCTTCTCCGTGCCCCTTGGTGTTTACATTGTAACTCCGTGATAAACGTATTTTCCGGTCTAGTTGGACTCCACCGGTCCTGGCTTTGACGGCACCGGGACGGTGCCTGCTACATTGGTTGGGAGGGTAAACTCTCTTCTCATTGCCCCTCGGTGTCTACTTTGTAACTCCGTGATAAACGTACTTTCGCGGTGTAGCTGAATCGCGGCGGTCCTGGCTTTGACGGCACCGGGACGGTGCCTGCTACATTCGTTGGTAGGATGGCATCGTTGGTCAGGCGGACGCAAGCGCGGGGGGAGCGGTTGCCGCGGTAAAAAAACAGATTCCGAGTGGCGTATGTACATATGTACATTAGTCCATAATAGCAAATGTCGTGGCACAAAGTCAAGCGCGCGAGGGGGGGAATTAATTACGAATTACGAAAAGTTGTGGGAGGCGACTCCGTTGTTGAACTGGGTTATTGTCAAACCCGCTGTGGAGAAACAACAAATAGCGCGCCACTAAGCCGCCGATGGCAGCGGCGGAATGAAAGGCAAGAGCGGCGGGTAGCGGTAATGTTTCGTCGCCGATCTGGTTTTTGGCTATTTCCTCCACATTTAAATGGTCAATACTATCCCGTTACGGATAAGAGCGGGTAGCCCCGGCCATTCACCGGGTAGCCAAGGAACGAATGCCCGCCCGCCGCCAGAATGAGTCAAACATTTATTTTCATAAAGATGTTTGCGTCTATTTTCGCCAACCGCTAACATAAGGGGACGGAGTGGCGGGTTTTGGCGGCACGCCTGTGTTGCGCGCCCTCTCGCGATTTTTGACCAAAGCCACCTCTCCCTCCCACCGCAGGAAATCTCCATGCACCGCACTTCATCCACTTCTCGGCGCGATTTTCTCAAAACCGCCTCCGCGGTCACGACCACCGCCGCCGTCGCCGCTCCGTATGTCATTACCTCCAAGGCCCTGGGGGATGAAAAAACCGCCCCCGCCAGCGACCGGATCGTCATGGCCGGCATCGGCCTGGGAAATATGGGCTCGGGTGATCAGGGGGCGTTTCTCGGGCGGGGAGATGTCCAGTATGTCGCCGTGTGCGATGTGCGCAAGGAATTCCTCAACCGCGCGAAGGACAAAACCGACCAACATTACAATAACAAGGACTGCCAGGCGTATAACGACTTTCGCGAGATCCTCTCTCGCGGCGATATCGACGCCGTGCATGTCGCCACCCCCGATCACTGGCACGCGATCATGGTGATCGAAGCTTGCCGCAACGGCAAGGATGTCTACTGCCAAAAGCCCGAAACCCGCACCCTGCGCGAAGGACCGCTCATGGTCTCCGCCGCCCGGCGCTATGGGCGGGTGGTCTCCGGTGGCAGCCAGCGCGTGCTGGAGGATTATCGCAAGATTGTCGATCCTTGCTGGAGCGGCGAGCTTGGCCCCATCAAGTCGATCAATGTCGAAGTCGGCCCCCTGTCGCAAATTTGCAACCTGCCCGAGGAACAAACCCCCGACAATATTGATTGGGATCTGTGGCTCGGCCCCGCGCCGTGGGCACCTTATAATAAGGCCCGTTGCGATGGCAACTTTGGGACCGGCGGTGGCAGTTGGCGATCGTATGTGGATTACTCCGGCGGCGGTCTGACCGACTGGGGCGCGCATCACTTTGGCGGGGCGACCTTTGCCATCGACGTGCGCGAGCTGCAACCGGTCGAGGTGCAATACCACAACGATAACGGACGCCAGCATCTGACGTTTCTGTATCCCAATGGCATTACGCTGACCCACAATAAGCCCGACACGCCGAACTTGCATGTGACCGGCACGCCGGGCGAAAAGCGCGATCCCAAACCCGTCCCCGGTTACAAAGGGCAGGGGGGGATTTACGGCGACTTTATCGAATGCGTCAAAACCCGCGAAAAGCCGTTTCGCGATATCGAATTGGCGGTGAATAGCGTCGCGCTCAGCCACTTGGCCGCGATTGCCTACGAGTTGCGCCGCTCGCTCAAGTGGGATCAAGCAACGCAGCAGTTCCCCGGCGACGCCGCGGCCAACCGTTTGCTCGACCGGCCCCGCCGCGAACCGTGGCAAGTGTAATTGACCCACGCTGACTGATAGAGCAAATCAGCTCCGTCATACGAATCATCAACCTCCGCGTGGCAAGCAGGCATATCCGCCACACCCTTGCACGCAATAGAGTTTTCTTCCAACACCATCGCATTTAGTTACTAGGAATTTCCCATGAGTTTAGATCAAGCCTTTGAAGCGTTAAAAACCTACACCTGGGGGACGGATCGCGGCCCGCTGAATCCGATTGAGGATGCCGTGGCCACGCTTCAGGACCAAGACCGTGCCAGCCTGGAAAAGCGCCTGGCCGAGGCCCTGGACAGCGACTGTTCCCTGGCGGCCAAGGATTACATCTGCCGCAAGTTGCTGATCATCGGCACGCCCGCGTCAATCCCCACATTGGCCGCCATGCTGGATAAAAAAGAACTGTCCCACATGGCCCGCAGCGTGCTAGAGCGCATGCCCGATCCCGAGGCCAGTTCCGCATTACGCACCGCCGCCGAAAAGCTCGACGGAGTACTGTTGGTGGGGGTGATTGGCAGTTTGGGCGTGCGACAAGACGCCGCCAGCATTCCGCAACTGTCCAAACATTTGTCCCATGCCGACGCCCAGGTATCGCATGCCGCCGCCCACGCGCTGGGGGACATTCGCAATGCCGAGGCGGTCAAGGCCCTCTCAGCGTCTGCCACCAAAGAGCCGCAAACCCAGGCGGCGATACAAGACGCGAAATTGGCCTGTGGAGAGGCGCTGTTGGCCGCTGGCAAAAAGGTTGAGGCCCTGGCCATTTACAAATCGATGGCCAATGACAGTGTGCCCAAGCATGTAAAACTGGCCGCGACCCGCGGCATGTTGGCTTGTGCAGGCAAGTAATTTTCCCCCGATGGGAAATGGTGTTTAGTGCGATAGCATATGACCGGGGTGCCCGCGCGCCCCGGTTCCGTTTTTTACCAACCTGGAATTTCTACTTATGAAAGTGTGTTGCGTGACACCAGGGAGCCGCGTTCGTTGGTTGGCATGGGCCGCATTGTGGGGAATTTTGGCGGGAACCGCGCCTGAGGGGGCTGTCGCACAGTCCGCGGCCGCTGCCCCTCCATCCGCTGCGGCGGCAAATGACGAACTCATTCAGTTGATTACCGGCTTGATTGCCGAAAGCGATCCCGATTTGCGCGCGGTTGGGTTGGAGCAAATTCGCAAGGAGGCCCCCGGCGAAGCCGCGACCCGGCAATTTGCCGCCCAATTGCCAAAGCTCTCGCCGGAGAACCAGGCCGCTCTGGTTAGCGCGCTGGCCGACCGGGGAGACATGGCCGCCCGAGAGCCATTAATAGCTTTGTTAGAGCAAAAGCCCGCCGAAAATGTGCAGGTCGCCATCCTGGCGGGCTTGGGCCAACTGGGCCTGCCTGGAGACGCCAGTTTACTGATTGAGCGGCTCGCCAGCGACAAAAAGCCCATCGTTGCCGCCGCGGTCGCAGCGTTGATCCGTTTGCGGGGAGACGATGTTCCCGCAAACTTGGCTGGTCAACTGGGCCAAACATCCGGTCAAACCGCCGTAAAATTGACAGAGGTCCTCGCCGCGCGGCGGGTGGAGGCCACCATCCCCGCCTTGCTTCAGGCGGGGCGCGCTCCGGACGCAGCAGTGCGCAAGGCGGCCCTGCTGGCCCTGGCACAGTTTGCCGGTCCCGAACACTTGCCAGAATTATTTACCGCGGTCCTGGCCGCGCAACCAGGCGCGGAGCGGGACGCCGCCGAGCGGGCCGTGATGACCATCTGCAACCGCGAGCCAAACGCCGAACGCCGGGCGGAGATCTTTCTTAATCATTTAAAAATGCTTCCCCCCGGCGATCAGCTCCAATTGTTATCCACGGCGGGACGCGTGGGCGGGGAAAAAATTCTGCGGCGGCTGGAAGATTCCTTGGCTAGCGAAACCTTGGCGGAACATCAGGCTGGCCTGCGGGGAATTTGTAATTGGCCCGACGCCACCATCGCCCCGCGGCTTTTGGAGCTAACCATCAGTCCCCTGCGCCCCGCCGATCGGCCCACGACTTTGGCGGCGCTGGTGCGGGTGGCTGTATTACCCGACAAACGAACCGACGGCGAGCGGTTGGACATGCTTAAACAGGCGTGGGAATTATCCAGTACCGAGGCCGAGAAAAACGCCGTGCTGAAGCGCGCGCGGGTGGTCCGGACGATCGACAGTTTGCGCTTTTTGCGGCCATTTTTGACCGAAGCGCCGTATGCACAAATGGCGGCGGAAAGTATCGTGGAACTGGCCCATCATCGAGGTCTGCGGGAACCAAACGACCCGGAATTTCACCAGGCGCTGGATCAGGTCATGGCGGTCAGCCGAGATGAAGTGGTGATCGACCGGGCGAAGCGGTACAAAAATGATCAGACCTGGGTCCGGCCCAAAGCGGCCGCGACTGAATAGAATAATAGGATTTAGCCCGCAACCCAATGTCAAGCGGATGAATTGGGCCCTTGGCCCTGAAAATTCTGTTGCACTTTTACTTAGGGCGACGCTGCGCTTGCCACAATTTAAAAATGCACGGCTGGGATAGGTTGGGCCTTTGGTCCACAAGGATCAAACACGTTGCAAATTTATAGAAGTTTTCAACTGTAACATCCCCAACGCAGCGCTCAGCTTTTAATGTTTGATAGCACACAATTCGATTCTGATAATTCATAAGTTGACATCATGGCCAAATCCCACCACTGCGGCCGCTTTGTTCCTCACCGCACTTCCCGTCGCGAGTTATTGCAAACCTGCGCGGGGGGCTTTGGCGCGCTGGCGCTTGCAACACTCTGGGCGGAACAGGGACTGGCAACTGAAACCGCGGGGGATAACGCCTCCCTGGCGAATTTACCCCCCGCCGCCACTGGTAATAGCTCTTCCGCCAGTCCTTGGACGGCCAAGCCCCCCCACTATGCCGCGCGGGCTAAAAGCGTCATTTTGCTGTACATGGATGGCGGCCCCTCGGCCATGGACACGTTTAACCCCAAGCCCCTGTTGACTAAGGAAAACGGCCAGGACTTTAAAATGAAAAAGGAGCCGACCCAGTTTGACAATAATGGTCAAACACTGGGAAGCCCTTGGAAATTCGCCCAGCATGGGGAGTCTGGACACTGGTTTAGCGATTTATTTCCCCATTTGGCCAAACGGGCTGACGATCTGGCGTTTGTGCACTCGCTCACGTCATCTTTTTCGGAACATACGTCGGCCAACTACTTTATGCACACCGGGTCGGGGCTACAGGGGCGGCCCAGTGTCGGCGCATGGGTCGGTTATGGACTAGGCAGCGAGACCCAGAACCTGCCGGGCTTTGTGGTGATTAACGGTGGTTTGATACCACCGGGGGGATTGGACTGTTTTGGCAGCGGATTTTTACCCGCCAGTTACCAGGGGTCGATTTTTCTTCCCGCGCGGCAGCCGGTGGCCAATATCTCTCCCCGCGAAACACAGGCGATCTTGCAACAAAACAAGCTCGCCTTGGTAAAGCAATTTGACCGGCGGCTGGCGGAAAAGAGCGGCGCGAACGATCCCTTGGAATCGGCCATTGCCAATGCCGAACTGGCCTACCACATGCAAGACGCCGTCCCCGCCGCCGTTAACTGGGAAGAAGAATCGGCGGCCACGGCGGAACTGTACGGGCTGAACGCCCCTTATGAACAGACCAAGACCTTTGCCCGCGAATGCCTCATGGCGCGGCGGCTGGTCGAGCGGGGCGTGCGGTTTATCGAACTGACCTGCCCCAACACGGGCAACGACCGCTGGGACGCGCATGGCGGGCTAAAGGGAAACCACGAAAACAACTCCCGCGCCGTGGACCAGCCGATTTATGGCCTGCTGACCGACCTCAAATCCCGCGGCCTGCTCGACAGCACGCTGGTGGTCTGGATGGGAGAATTTGGCCGAACCCCCTTCGCCCAGGGAAGCGACGGCCGCGATCAT
The DNA here is from genome assembly GCA_033762255.1 of Pirellulales bacterium. Taxonomy (NCBI): domain Bacteria; kingdom Pseudomonadati; phylum Planctomycetota; class Planctomycetia; order Pirellulales; species Pirellulales bacterium. The sequence goes on from JANRLT010000022.1 coordinate 92,003, forward strand.
AATCCCTATGGCTTTACCATGTGGCTGGCTGGCGGCGGAATCAAAGGGGGGGTGAGCTATGGCCAAACCGACGAATATGGTTATAAGGCCATTGAAAACAAGCTGGTCATGCACGACCTGCACGCGACAATGCTGCATCTGCTGGGCCTGGATCACACGCGGTTGACGTTTCGCTTTAGCGGGCGGGATTTTCGCCTGACGGACGTGCATGGCCATGTGGTGAAGGAGTTGTTGGCGTGAATGCGGGACGCGGGAGGTGGGAGGTGGGAGGCGAGAGACGAGAGACGAGAGACGAGAGACGAGAGGGTGGCGGGGGTCGTGGGTAGCAGGATTCGCAGAGCAGGGGGGCGGGTGGTATTGAGTATTCTTAATTCGTAATTCTTAATTCGTAATTCTTCATTCCCCCCCCATGCCTCCATCACCCGCTCAACGCCCTTCCCCCGCGCCGCAGCGCGCAGCTCCCGCTAGCGCACCTGCACCCGCTAGCTCGATTCCACCCGGCACACCCACCGCCGATCTTTCCCGCCTGGCCTCCTTGGACGCTTATCGCGGGTTGGTCATGTTTCTCATGATGGCCGAGGTCCTGCATCTGTGCGGGGTCGCCCAGGCTTTTCCTGAAAGCGCGTTTTGGAGCTTTTTGTGCTGGCACCAAAGTCATGTCGAATGGATCGGCTGTTCCCTGCATGATTTGATCCAGCCATCGTTTTCGTTTTTGGTGGGGGTGGCCTTGCCCTATAGCTTGGCCAGCCGCGCGGCGCGGGGGGATAGCTTTCGCTCCATGACACTGCACGCTCTCTTGCGCTCGGTCATCCTGATCTTGTTGGGGGTCTGGCTCCGTTCCATAGGCCGCGACCAAACGTACTGGACGTTTGAGGATACCCTGTCCCAGATTGGCCTGGGGTACTTTTGGCTCTATCTGCTTGGTTGGCGGGCACCCATTTGGCAGTGGTTGGCGTTTGTGGCGCTGGTCGTGGGCTATTGGGGGGCCTTTGCCCTGCATCCCGTCCCGACCAATTTTGACTACGCCGCGGTCGGAGTTTCCCCGGAATGGCTCGCCCAGCATGGGCATACGGGATTTATGGAGCATTGGCAAAAAAACAGCAACTTGGCCTGGGCGTTTGATACCTGGTGGATGAATCTGTTTCCCCGCGAACAACCCTTTACCCACAACGGCGGGGGCTACGCCACGCTTAGCTTTATTCCCACGTTGGCGACGATGGTCCTGGGCCTGATCGCCGGCGGCATCTTGCGCCGTGGGGGCTCGGCCGGTATCAAGGTACTGACACTGGTCATTCTGGGGTTGACGGGACTCTTGGCCGGTTGGCTGTCGCAGGAATTTGGTTATTGCCCCATCGTCAAGCGCATCTGGACCCCCGCCTGGGTGCTGTTTAGCGGCGGCTGGTGCTTCATTTTACTAGCGGCTTTTTATGCGGTGCTGGACTGGGCTGGCTGGCGGGCCTGGGCGTTTCCCCTGCGGGTGATCGGACAAAATTCCATCGCCGCGTACTGCATCGCCCATTTGTTTGACCATTTTATTCATCGCGACCTGGATACGCATTTAGGGAAAGGCTTTTTCACGTTTGCCGGGGCGGAGTACGAGCAATTGCTCCAGGGGGCGACGGTCTTACTTATTTTTTGGCTGATACTATTTTGGCTGCACCGGCAAAAGATTTACATTAAAATATGACGTAGGGCGGATCGTGATCCGCCATGTGGTAATGATCCGCCACGCAACGGACTTTGACGGCTGCAATTCGCAGGGATTAATGGTGAATTACTGTGGCTTAAGCGGATGAATCGGGCCGTTGGCCCTGCTATTGGTATTGCTCATTTAACCTAGGGCGACGCTGCGCTTGCCCTAGGCTGGGATCGGTCGGGCCTTTGGCCCGCAAAATAATCGCGTGCCTTTAGCCAACAGAGGCTCGGATGACCACGCATGGCCAAATGGCTTGTACAATCAACATTCACTAATTTGCTGCCGGAGTAATGATTCCCTATGCGGTGTAATTTTATACCTGGAATAAGTCGCCCGACCTGGATTGACCCGCGCATGCGCGCTATGCTTGCGCAATTGTGGTCTGGGGCGCGCTTTATTCATCGCTTAGCCGCTCTTCTAGCAATTATTTTCATCTGTCAGATCTGCTCCGCCAAAGAGCCAGAGACGACCGCCAATAAAAGCGACGAAAAAGAACTTTCCGCCGCCGACCGGGAATTCTTTGAAAAAGAGATACGGCCCTTGCTCCAAAATCGCTGTCTCGAATGCCACGCCGCCAGCGCCAAACACGAAAATGGCAATCTGCACCTGGATAGCCGCGCTGGCTGGCAAAAGGGGGGCGATAGCGGCGCGGCCATTATCCCTGGCAAACCGGAAGAAAGCCTCTTAGTCGCGGCGATCGAACATCAACCCGACAGCCCGGAAATGCCCCCCACGGGTAAACTTCCCGCGGCCGAGATTAAGCTACTGCGCGAATGGGTCCACCGCGGCGCGCCCGATCCCCGGACCGCGGCCCCCACGACCACCACCCCCCCGCGGGTAATTGATTTGGCCGCGGAATCCCAGCACTGGGCGTATCAGCCACTTAATCAAGTAACTCCGCCAAAGATTGATCCCCAGCGCGCCCCCACCGCCATTGACCGCTTTTGGCTGGACAAGCTGCAAACCGCAGGAATCTCTCCCGCCCTTCCCGCCGACCGGCGCACGCTCATACGTCGGGCGTATCTGACGGTGATAGGCCTGCCGCCGAGAATGGCAGAGATCACGGAGTTTGAGCAGGATACTTCGCCGGACGCGTATGAAAAAGTGATTGATCGGCTGCTCGCCAGCCCGCATTACGGGGAGCGCTGGGGGCGGCACTGGCTGGATTTGGCCCGCTATGCCGAAAGCCACGGTTACGAGCAAGATTACGACCGGCCCACGGCGTATCCTTATCGCGATTTTGTGATTAAGGCTTTCAACCTGGATTTGCCGTACACGGATTTTGTGCGTTGGCAGATTGCCGGCGATGAGCTAGAACCAACCAATCCGCTGGCGCTGCAGGCAACCGGCTTTTTGGGGGCGGGAACCCACGCCACGCAAATCACCGCCAACCAGGTCGAAAAGGAGCGCTACGACGAACTGGACGACATGGTGGCGACGGTGGGCACCAGCATGCTGGGCCTGACGATTGGGTGTGCCCGCTGCCATGACCACAAATTTGATCCCATCCCCGTGCGCGATTATTACCAACTGGCCGCGACATTTACCACGACCGTCCGGTCGGACCAGGACATTGTGCTAAATCCCGCGGAATACGCCGCGCAACTGGCCGAGCATGCCGCCGTATTGGAAAAGTTAAAGAAAGAACAATCGGCTTATGGCGAAAAACACTTGCAAGGCAAATTTGCCACGTGGTTGGTCGATCCCCAGCGCCCCGCCATATCATCCGCTTGGCAAACCCTCAATCCCCGCGCGGTGACCGCGTCGGACGGTGTGCGGTTTGACATTGCCGCGAGCGGAGTTGTTACGGCACACGGCGGCAATCCTAGTTTTGTAAAATACACGGTGGAATTGCCCCTCCCCGCGGGTAAACTTTCGGCGATTCGCTTGGCGGCCTTGGCCGATGAAAAACTTGTCAACAAAGGCCCCGGCCGGGCGGATAATGGCAACTTTGCCCTGACCAATGTCACGGCCCAGTGGCTGCCTGTTCCCACCGCCGTCAGCGCCGGGGCAGCAACTCCCCAACTATTAAAGCTTGCTAACCCTCAAGCCACGTTTAACCAGGGGGACAATCTGCATGTCCGCCACACCATCGACGCCGATCCCAAATCCGCCTGGGCCGTCGATCCGCAATTTGGCCGGGACCATTATGCCAGTTTCACTGTTCTCGATTCGCCTGAATTTGCCCAGGATGGCGTCTTAAAGGTTGAGCTCGACTTTCAAAACAACGACCGCCACGCGCTGGGCCGTTTTGCCGTGGCGATCGCCCGTGGGCCGGGGATTCCAGCGCTAGCGGATGTCCCCACGGCGGCGTTGGTGGTTAGTGGCGAGGAAAAACTACGACAAGCCGCATCCACCGGTCAGCCCGTGGAAAAGTTGCTAACCGCCGAGGAGCGAGCTGCCCTCTGGGATCACTTTTGTTCCCAAGACCCCCAGTGGCAAGAGTTTACGCGGCGGATCGCTGAGCATGAGCGCAATCTTCCCAAACCCAAAACCGAAAAGTGCATGATCTGTAGCGAAGGGGTCCCGGCGATTCGCTTTCACACGCAGGGAGGGGACTTTTTGGAAAAAACGCACTTGCTGCGACGGGGAGACCCCAACCAAAAAGTTGAGGAAATCAATGCCGGATTTTTGCGTGTGCTGTGCCGGGCGAATACGCCCGAGGAATTGGCTGAACTAGAGAAAACCTGGCGCGTCGCGCCTCCCGCCGATTCCAAGCTAAGCTATCGCCGCGCGGCGCTGGCCAACTGGCTGACCGATGTCGAGCGGGGAGCGGGACACTTGTTGGCGCGGGTGATTATCAATCGGCTGTGGCAGCATCACTTTGGCCAGGGAATTGTGGCCACGCCCAGCGACTTTGGCAAACAGGGGAGCCCCCCCAGCCATCCCGAATTGTTGGATTATCTGGCCAGCGAACTCATTGCCGGGGGGTGGCGGCTGAAGCCGATCCAGCGGCAAATTTTGCTCAGCCAAGCCTATCGGCAAGCGAACACATATAACGAACCAGCATTTGCCGCCGATCCCGAGAACGCCCTGCTTTGGCGGTGGACGCCGCGCCGGCTCGAGGCGGAAATCATCCGCGACTCACTGTTGTCCGTGAGTGGCCTGCTTGATAAAACGCAGTTTGGTCCCGGCACGCTTGATCAAAAGATGCGCCGCCGCAGCATCTACTTTACGCTCAAGCGCAGCCAGTTGATTCCCTTGTTGCAGCTTTTTGACGCGCCCGACACCAACCAGGGTATTGGCAAGCGTCCCGTGACCACCGTCGCGCCCCAGGCGCTCTGGCTGATGAATAGTGAAATTGTTCGCGAATACGCCGCCGCCGTGGCAGAGGGAATTCTTACCGAATCGCCACCAACCGCCGAGAACGTCGATGAGCGGATTACCGCGGCCTACAGCCGAATTGTGGCGCGCGTGCCTAGTGCTACCGAATTAAATGCCAGCCGCGCTTTTTTTGTTAAAGTTGCCGGCGGCGGGGACCAAATCGCAACCGACACAAATTATAAGAAAATTACAACCGACTTTTGTCAGGTACTGCTCAGCCTGAACGAATTTGTGACGATTGAGTAATTTCCATAGTTATCACTTTCCTAAAACGTGCATCCATGAAATCTCGCCGCACATTTTTGCAATCCGCCGGAGGGGGCTTTGGACTCTTGGCGCTGAGCGACTTACTGGGCCAAAAGGGACTGATCGCTCCCAATCAATTGCGGGGCGAGGAACGTTCTGTCATCAATGACAAACCGCCAACCGCGCAAAACCCCCTGGCGGCCAAACCGGGGCATTTTCCGGTCAAGGCCAAAAGCGTGATCTGGCTCTTTATGAATGGAGGCCAATCGCAGGTCGATACCTGGGATTACAAGCCCGAACTAGCCAAACGGGACGGCCAGCCGTTACCGGGCTTTGATAATAAGACCGGTTTTTTTCCGGATCAGGTGGGGGGGCTGATGCCCTCGCCGTTCAAATTTACCCAACAAGGGCAAAGCGGCACCTGGACTTCCGAGATTTTTCCCCATCTGGCCCGACATGTGGACGATCTGGCGTTTATCCATTCCTGTTTTACCCAGACCAACAATCACTCTCCCGCGCTCTTTCAGGTCAATACCGGCATGAGCCGAATGGGATTTCCCTGCCTGGGAAGCTGGGTGACGTATGGACTGGGGTCGGAAAGCGCGAACTTGCCGGCGTTTATTGTCATGTATGACACGCTGGGGCGCGGCCTGCCCAAGGGGCACGCCCAAAACTGGGGGGCGGGCTTTTTGCCGAGCGTGTATCAGGGAACGGCCTTGAATCCACGGGGAGCGCCCATCGCCAATTTGCTGCGCGACGCCCAACAATCAGACACCGCGCAGCGGGCGCAACTGGATTTGCTGCGGGACCTCAACCAACAGTATCAAGCGGAACACCCGGCCGAAAGCGAACTGGCCGCGCGGATCGAAAGCTTTGAACTGGCCTACCGAATGCAAACCACCGCGCCCGAGGTCTTTGACATCGAGCGCGAATCCTCCGCGACGCGCGAGCTGTATGGCGTGGACAAAAAGGAATGCCAGCATTTTGCCCGACAGTGCCTCTTGGCCCGGCGGCTGGTGGAAAATGGCGTGCGCTTTGTCCAAATTTATAGCGGCGGCATGGAGAACGAGCGTAGCTGGGACGGCCATGTGGACATCGCCGGCAACCACCGCCAATTCGCGGGCGAGACCGACCAGCCGATCGCCGCGCTCTTGACCGACCTCAAGCAGCGGGGACTGCTCGACAGCACGCTGGTCATTTGCGCGGGCGAATTTGGCCGGCTCCCCGTCGCCCAAAAGAACGCCAAACCAGGCCGCGACCACAACCCGCACGCGTTTACGGCCTGGTTTGCCGGCGGGGGCACAAAACCGGGCACCCACTACGGCGAGACCGACGATGTTGGGTTTAAGGCCGCCATCAACCGCGTCAGCATCAACGACCTGCACGCCACGATTTTGCACCTGCTGGGCCTGGATCACACCCGACTGACTTACCGCTTTAATGGGCGTGACTTTCGGCTGACGGACGTCGCGGGGCGAGTGGTGAAGGAGATTTTGGCGTAGCAGGGAATGCGATAGGACGCTGATTAACGCGGAGGTGGACGGATTAGCGCGGATACTACATTAGAACGCAGATGAATACTTTGGAACACAGATAACGCGGATTTGACAGATATTCACTGATCGGATTTCTTTATGATCCGCAAATATCCGTGCAGGGGGGGTTAGATTTGATACAAGTGGAGCAAGGTTAATATTCCTAAGTCGGAGTTTTTATGAATGTCACTGTTCACCCCCTGTTTGACCAAGCACAACAATTGGCAGTTCATGAGCGGGCTAAGTTAGCGGGCATGTTATTGCATTGCTAGGGTAAAGAAAGCGCGGAATTCACATCCGCGGAGCTAAAGACAACGTAGGAAGAGGAATTGCTGCGGCGAGATCAAGAAATGGAAGCGGGGGGAGTGGAAGGAAACAACCCGTTTGCTGCAATTGTGCGGATACGACACAACAGCCCCGCGCAAGCATATACAGCATAATGACTTATGAAACACAACGGCATCCTATATCATGAAAAAAGTTTGCGTACTTACGGATAAGACTGCGGAAAATCGGTGAAAATGCTAAATTCGTAAGAACTACTCGATAGTGAATTCGGTGATGTAAGCGTTTCAAGATCGGAATTCTGGCGAATCCTGCTACATATTCATCCCCACACGCAGAATTCTAGCGAATTCCGCTACAAATTTCCCTTTCTGGAACTTTTTCACAGCCCCTGGCGTCCCTAGTTCATGGAATCCCTGTGAACGAAGACCTGCAACTGATTAACGAAACGCTGGCCGGCCACTCGGCTTCGTTTGGACAGCTTGTCACCAAATACCAGGACCGGTTGTATAACACCCTGGTGCATGTGGTTGGCTGTGCCGAAGAAGCCCAGGACGTGGTCCAGGATTG